>JAEUVI010000008.1 GCA_016787105.1 Chitinophagaceae bacterium
GTCAAACGGGGATTTCAACCAGGTATTGAATATGTGGCTGCGAAATATCAAAGACATTTACCGCATTCACCGCAAGGAACTGGAAGCCGAAAAAGACGAAGATAAAAGAGTAAATCGCCTGGTAGAATTGAATGTAAAAGAGCAGGTGCTTAACCTGGCCAAAACAGCAATTATACAAAAAGCATGGGCACATGAAAGCAGGCCTGAACTGCACGGCTGGGTATACGATTTGCACGATGGTATCATTCATCCTGTAATGGAAATGAAACCGGGTGCGGATATTGATCCATTGTATGAATACCAAAACATTTAAGCGAAAAGAAGTATTCCGTATTAGACATGTCGCTATTTTCCCGATAGCTTTCCAATCCATGTTACCAGGTAATTTGTAACCGCGAAACGCTGGTCTGTATACTAAATACTAAACATCTAAATACTGTACATTTGTTACATGTCTATTGAAGTCAGAAACCTTCTCAAAATATACGGCGAACAAAAAGCTGTAAACAATATTTCTTTTAAAGTAGATAAAGGTGAGATTGTTGGCTTTCTCGGCCCGAATGGCGCAGGCAAAAGCACAACAATGAAAATAGTTACCGGCTACCTGCAGCAAAATAGTGGTGAGGCATTTGTAAGCGGCATAAATGTGGCCGAGCAGCCATTGGAAGCGAAGAGAAAAGTAGGCTACCTCCCCGAAGCAAATGCATTGTACTACGATATGTACATAAAGGAGTACCTCTCTTTCGTGGCTGAGATTCATGGTGTGAAAAACGAAAAAGCAGAGATAGCCAGAGTGATAGATTTAGTGGGTTTGAAATTGGAGAGTAATAAGAAAATTGGCCAGTTATCAAAAGGCTATAAGCAGCGGGTAGGACTTGCTGCAGCACTGATTCACGATCCCGAAGTACTGATACTGGATGAACCGACAAGCGGCCTTGACCCTAACCAGATCATTGAGATACGCGACGTAATAAAACAACAGGGAAAAAATAAAACGGTTTTATTCTCCTCGCATATACTGCAGGAAGTAGAAGCTATCTGCGACCGTGTTATTATTATCAACCGTGGGCAGCTGGTAGCTGATGACAACCTGAGCAATCTGCAGAAAGGAAATAAAGAAAAGCATATTGTTATTGTTCAGTTCAAAGAAACTATAGATAAAGGGTTGCTGGAGAAATTGAATGGGGTAGAATCAGTAGAAGGGCCCGTAGCTGCAAGCTACAAACTGCAAACAGCTGCTCCTGAATTGGTACGCAAACAAATTTTAGAATTGGCATTGCAGCATAATCTCAATATTGTTTCTTTGCAAAGCGAAAGCCAGAGCCTGGAAGATGTGTTCAGAACGCTTACGCAAAAAGCCGAATAGAATCCTGAACGCACAAGGGTGTGACACAAGAGATGATGATAAGAATTACCAGAGCTGGTAACATAAATGAAACGCTATAAATAAAACTAAATACCAACCATGAGTTACATTTCCGAAATTTTTGCAAGACAGATATTGGATAGCCGCGGCAACCCGACCGTAGAAGTAGATGTATTAACAGATGAAGGTGCATTGGGCCGTGCCGCTGTGCCAAGTGGAGCTAGCACTGGTGCACATGAAGCAGTAGAGCTTCGCGATGGTGATAAGAAAAAATATCTTGGTAAAGGTGTATTGAAAGCTGTAAAGAATGTAAACGACAGCATCGCTCCCAAACTGCTGGGCTATGATGTAGCCGACCAGACAGGTATAGACCAGATGATGATTGAACTGGATGGCACTCCTAATAAAGCAAAATTCGGTGCTAATGCAATACTCGCTGTGAGTATGGCTGTGGCGAAAGCTGCGGCTGAAGAAGCAGGCTTGCCATTGTATCGCTACATTGGCGGCACAAATGCAAAGACATTGCCAATACCAATGATGAATATCCTGAATGGTGGCGCTCATGCGGATAACAAAATAGATTTCCAGGAATTTATGGTAATGCCTGTAGGTGCATCCGATTTCAGCGAAGGCCTTCGCTGGGGTGTTGAAATATTTCATGCGTTGAAATCAGTATTGAAGAAAAAAGGATTCAGCACCAACGTGGGTGATGAAGGTGGGTTCGCACCAAACATTCAAAGCAATGAAGAAGCGATCGAAACAGTACTCACGGCAATAAGTGCGGCAGGTTTTAAAGCTGGATCTCAAATTATGATTGCGATGGATGCTGCCAACACAGAATTGTGGGACGCAAAAAAGAAAAAATATGTATTTCACAAAAGCAGTGGCAAAGAAGTAAGCAGCGATCAATTAGTTAAGTTTTGGGAAAAATGGGTAAATACTTATCCGATTGCTTCTATAGAAGATGGCATGTCAGAAGATGACTGGGATGGCTGGAAAAATTTATCTGAAGCAGTAGGCAGCAAATGCCAGTTGGTAGGTGATGACCTGTTTGTAACTAACGTAACACGCTTGCAGCAGGGTATAGATAAAGGGATAGCCAATGCGCTGCTGGTAAAAGTAAACCAGATCGGTTCTGTAACTGAAACTATCAATGCAGTAACACTGGCACAGCACAATGGTTACAATACAATCATGAGCCATCGCAGTGGTGAAACAGAAGATACAACTATCGCAGATTTAGCCGTGGCATTAAATTGCGGACAGATTAAAACAGGTTCTGCAAGCCGTACAGACCGTATAGCCAAGTACAATCAGCTAATACGAATAGAAGAACAATTAGGTGAGTCTGCTGTTTATCCGAAAGGAAAGATTAAATTTGGAAAATAGAGACCTGAAGTACGATGTCAGAGGTAAGATGTTGGAAGACTCTTACAAATGAAACGGTTCTTCTGATTTCTGACCTCTGACTTCCAACTTCTAAAATTCCAATTATGAAACTACTGACCCATATCCCCACCTGGCTGAAAAACAAGTATTTTATCGCTACTTTGGCATTTTTGGCCTGGATAGTATTTTTTGATAGAAATGATTTGTTGACTCAGATCCAACGCAATAAAGAACTCAGTGATTTACAGGCAAGTAAAATACATTATACCAGCCAGATACAGGATGTGCGAAAAGAGCTGGACCAGCTTACTACTAACCCCGAAGTGCTTGAAAAATATGCCCGTGAGCGTTATCATATGAAAAAGGATAACGAAGAACTTTTTCTAATCCCCTCAGAAAGCGTCAAATCCGAAAATTAGGTTTGTATTATACAATATTGATTTCTATCTTTCGTTTATAGTAAGGACGGACATTACAACACCTACCCCACCCTAAGGACGTTTTATTTTTTTTGGACATTAATTGGAGGATTTCGCCTATGCTTAGTTTTACCCCTGAGGATCTTTTATTGTATATATACAAAGAAACCTCTCCTGAAAAAACCGCAGCCGTTGAAGAGGCCCTTAAAAATGATTGGACGCTCCGGGAAAAACTGGAAGTGTTACGGTCATCAGTCGAGCGACTTGACAGGATTACCGAGTCTCCGCGTACTGAAGTTGTGCTGAACATATTAAATTATGCAAGGCAAAAAACAACACAGGAAGCATAAGAACAATACGTTTTAAAAGGACATTCAACAAATCTTTACCCAGGTAAACAGCTGTTAAAAACATTTATATCCTGCACTACTGTGTGGGATATTTTATTTTAGCCAGGAGATTGAAAGAAGAACGGGATAAAGAATGTTACGGCACTAACAGTATTCCTGCTGCAATAGGTTTCTCTCAATTAGTTCACTCTCTTTTTCCATTTTATCTCTTTTAAACTCTTAGCTCCTTAGCTTTGCAACCCATGACCCGCAAAGAACGCTACCAGTTTGTAATCGATTATTTTCAGCATCATGCACCAAATGCAGAAACAGAACTGATCTATGATAGCCCTTTCCAATTGCTCGTAGCCGTTATACTTTCAGCTCAATGCACTGATAAGCGGGTAAATATGACAACACCTGCCATTTTTGAAAAATATCCGGATGTCGAATCATTAAGTAAAGCAAGTTTTGATGAGCTTTTCCCTTTTATAAAAAGTATATCCTATCCTAATAACAAAACCAGGCACCTCATTGGAATGGCCAATACTGTATTGGAAAAATTCAACGGAGAGATACCGATGACAGTTGACGAATTAATTCAACTGCCCGGCGTAGGCAGAAAGACTGCAAATGTTATAACCTCTGTTGTAGATCAGCAGCCCAATATGGCCGTAGATACACATGTTTTCCGTGTGAGCAAAAGGATCGGTCTTGTTTCAGAATCAGCCTCTACACCACTCGCTGTAGAAAAACAATTGATTAAAGAAATACCGGAACAGCTGGTGCATAAAGCGCACCATTGGCTCATTTTGCACGGCCGCTACATATGTGTGGCCCGCGGCCCGAAATGTGAGCAATGCGGCATCCGTCCGGCCTGCCGCTATTATGAAAAGCTGATAAATTAAGCTCCTTCCCGCCAGTTGCTGTTCTTCACCTGATTTTAAATGAACATTAGTTTTATGAATATGTTATTTACTCAATTTGCATAGGAGTTCAGTATGTACTTACCGCAATTTACCCTGCAGAAACTGCAACTAACCTATAATGGTTAGGAAAATAAACCATGTTGGCTAATTTTACGTAATTAAAATCTGGTTCTGATAAAGTAAAATTCAGCCGGGAGAGTCTACTTAAAAGACAGGAGACATGTATGGAAAAAACACCGTTGACTTATGACGAAAATGCATTTACCAGCCGACTTTCATTAAAGTTGCTTGTAGACCTGCTGAGAAAATCAGTAGCCGAAGGCAATGCTGGTTCCCAAAAATTATATGGAGAATTGCTCGAACAATTTGACGCAAACCCCGAACTATTACAGCCACAGGATGATGATTCACTGGTACAAAAACACAGTGAACTGGTAGAAATGCTGCTTACAACTATTTTTCCACCTGCATCCTCTGTACGCGATAACCTGTATGCGGTTTCATTTCCTTTCCGTTTCAGCATCATCTATTCTTCTCATTCATTCCGTCAGTCTTTTATAAAACCAGGAACAAATGAAGTAGCTATTCCTGAAACATCGCTTGGCGAACAAATAGCCAATGAGAAATTATTATTTGCTTACAATATTATACTGAAAAAATATTTTGGTTACGAAGCCCCGGAAACTACAAGCATGGTTTATCCGTTCATAGATCCTGCTACCGGCCTTACCAAATATTTTGACTTGAATATTGATGCCCGCTTCATTGATGTAAACCTTGTTGGTGAAATGCCCCAGGTTCCTGACAATATTATTTGCAGAAGAACCAACCAGCTTTTACCCATCGATCAGTTATTGAAAATTCTTCCTTTG
>JAEUVI010000019.1 GCA_016787105.1 Chitinophagaceae bacterium
TGGCCACCCCAGCCGGATACGTATACATTCTCACACCTGTCTACCAGGAATGCAACTGGCGAAATACTTGGCGTTGGAGCATTTTTTCCAAATGTGGTAGAGTAAATAAATGCAGAAAGATTGGGCTGCAATTTTGCAATAAATTGTTTGGCTCCCGCATCTACATAAGGCGCATTTATTACAGGCCATGCTCCATAGGTTTGTCCCATCACATAAGGAAAACCATGGCGGTCAAATTTTAAACCATATACTGCATCTGTAGATGTAGTACCGAGATAAGTTGAACCGATTAAAGCTGAACCATTGTTTGAGATGATAGCAACAAAACCATCTATCGCATCATTATTGGTTGATTTAATAACACCAGCAGCAGGTACACCTGGAAAGTCCTGGCTGATAGTAGCACCACCAACATAAATACTTCCATTAGGACTTAATGATAATACATAGGCGGCATCATCTGACGAGCCTCCAAGATAGGTACCGAAAGTAAGTGCAGAAACGTCTGGCGGTAGTTTCATAACCACTCCATCCTGACCTCCATTCAAAGTAGTACTAAACCCGTTATTTGCCGGAAAATCTGACGACGCTGTGCAAGACGCCACATAAATATTTCCCGCCGCATCCAGTATCACTTCACTGCGGCCATCATCTCCATAATTTAGCTGCAAGGAATTTGGACCTTCGCGGCTCGTTGTAATATTAACGCCGTCATCCAATTTACCCCCGATCCTTTTTGAACCTATTAATGCTGTACCGGCAGCATTGAGTTTTGTTACTACAATATCATAACCACCGCACGGCCCGATAGTACCGGTGCCGGTAACAGGATAATCCACCGAATTTGTTCTGCCTGCCAATACAAGATTGCCATTACCATCTACTATCAGGCTATGTGGTTGTTCATCTCCGGTGGAGCCACCAATATAAGTAGCATACTGTCTTGTAGTACCAGTTGGTGAAAGTTTTATAATACCAATATCAAACGGATTGTTGCCCGATCCACCACCATATGTTTGCTGAAAAGCACCTGGCGATACCGGAAACTGTGAACCAAATACAATACCACCGCCAAACATACTTCCATCCGGCCCATATGTAGCAGTAAAACCCCAGTTATCACTTACACTTTTTGAAAAAGATATAAATACCAGCGTGGGGTCAATTATAATTGTAGCAGCAGGATCGTAATTCTTTAGTTGAAATTTTACAATATTATCTTTCACCACATACTTGCATTCAAGATCCTTTCTTTCTTTGCTGCTGACCTGGTAGGTATAAGGCGCTAATTCCTTTACTCTTCCCAAAGAAGTTTCTACCAACAACTCTTTTTTCTGCAGGCCTAATTTTTCAACTCCTTCATACTTCAACGCAATCTTACTGATATCTGCCCCGGGCCGCACAATGATATCATACTTCATCGTCCCGCTCTGCGTATAGTATCGTACATCCACATTGGGATAAATGTTTTTTACAGTAACACCCTGGAATATTCTGCAATTTGCCGCCCATTTAGAAGGATCATTACCGATAAAATAATTATTGTAGCCTTCTGCTGCTTTATCCGGTACAATCTCCATAGACGGGGATGCGCCAACAAAATCAACATTATAAGAGTGTGAACGAAGAACCAGGTCTTTATTTGTAATTGTCTTCGCCGAACTTCCGCCTGAGTTATGACTGTAGTGAAAATAATCCTGGATAGCGCTTAAATCTTCCTGGTTTTGCTGTAATACAGTGAAGCCACCAGTACCGCGTACAAAGAAAGCGCCTGACTGTACTTTGCCCTGAAATTTTACCCGTTGATCCCATTGCCCTTTGTTTTCAACGAATTCAATATTGCCGCTTTGGGCTTTAAGGGCTACAAACGGGATTAAAAATAAAATGACAAATATTGAATGCTTCAGGCTCAAAACTATTTTCATCAAATTAAAAAAAATAAACGAGACTATTTTGGAAAACTTATGTTAAGAAATACGGCTCCACAAAGTCTTATCTTTCTGAGATAAAAGGTATTGTTTCAGATAGTAATTATCCGAAGAAATAAGATCGGGATCGTTTTCTAAAATTGATATTGCAAGGGTTTTTGCTTCGTCCAGTAAAAACTTGTCTTTGACTATACTTGCCAGCTTAAAGTTTAATGCACCGCTTTGCCTTGTACCGTCAATATCTCCCGGGCCACGCAATTCCAAATCTTTTTCAGCAATTACAAACCCGTCGTTCGTTCCCGTCATTATTTTCATGCGCTCCCTAGCATCATTGCCCAATTTTCCCGTCAAAAGAATACAATAACTTTTTTCAGAACCACGTCCTACCCTTCCCCGCAACTGGTGCAATTGTGATAGACCGAATTTTTCAGAGCTCTCAATTACCATCACACTTGCATTTGGCACGTTCACTCCTACTTCAATCACGGTAGTAGAGACCATGATTTGAGTATCTCCATTTACGAAACGTTGCATATTAATTTCCTTCTGTGCCACCGGTTGTCGCCCGTGCAACATACTTATCCAGTATTTCGGTTCCGGAAAATAAGCTTTAACGTTTTCATAGCCTTTCATCAGGTTTTCGTAATCGAGCTTGTCACTTTCCTCTATCAGCGGAAAAATAATATATGCCTGTCTTCCTTTATCAATTTCCGCCCGTATAAAATCCATTACACGTGATCGTTGGTTTTCGAAACGATGTACGGTAGTAATGGGTTGCCTCCCTGGTGGCAGCTCATCCATAATACTGTAATCAAGATCGCCATATGCCGTCATTGCCAGAGTACGTGGTATCGGTGTAGCAGTCATAACAAGCACATGCGGATGTATGTTTGCTTTCTCCCACAATTTTGCACGCTGCGCTACACCAAAGCGGTGCTGTTCATCAATAATGGTTAATCCCAGGTTTGTAAATCGCACTGCATCTTCAATTACGGCATGCGTACCAATCAGGATTTGTATTTCTCCTTCTTCCAGCTTTTTTAACAGCTTTCTTCTCTCTGCCGTTTTTGTTGAACCGGTTAAAAGACCAACTCCCACTGGCAAATCTTTCAATAAAGCTGCAAGGCTTGCGTAATGTTGTTGAGAAAGTATTTCCGTAGGCGCCATCAGGCAGGATTGAAATCCGTTATCTGCTGCAAGCAACATACATAACAAAGCAACAATCGTTTTACCACTTCCCACATCACCCTGTAGTAGCCGGTTCATCTGGTGCCCTTTCGCGGTATCGCCACGTATTTCTTTCATCACTCTTTTCTGCGCTCCCGTCAGTTCAAATGGGAGGTAATCTTTATAAAAAGTGTTGAATAAATCTCCCACTTTATCAAACACAACGCCTTTTGAATATTTATGCCGGTTGAGTTTAAGTAACCCTAACCTTAGTTGTGCAATAAACAATTCTTCAAACTTCAACCTACGCACTGCGGCATCATACTCCTGTTGCGATGCAGGAAAATGCAGCTGCTTGTAAGCCTGGAAACGCGACATAAACTTTGCAGAACGTAACACCTGTTGCGGTAAATTTTCCGGCAAATCTTTTTCATGCAGCATTGCAATCAACAGCTGTGTTAGCTTTCCAATCTGCCTGCCGCCAAGTCCCCGTGATTTTAATTTTTCAGTACTCGAATAAACAGGCTCCAGCTTGAGACTTGGTGTTTGCTCCGGCGTGTACACTTCTATTTC
>JAEUVI010000064.1 GCA_016787105.1 Chitinophagaceae bacterium
ATCAAACAGGCCGGGTGCATGCCATTTTGTTTGATCCTGTTCTGCCAGTGCATACCCTTTTCCTTTTGTAGTTACAATGTGAAGCAACTTTGGTCCGGGTATATTGCGCAGGTCATGAAGCGTGTCAACCAGCTTCGTAATATTATGTCCATCAATCGGGCCGAAGTAGCGGAGTTTTAATGACTCAAAAAGGTTTGCACTGCTGCTCACCATACCTTTCATTCCTTCTACGAGTTTCTGTCCCATCGCCCTGGAAAAATTTTTGCCAACCGGCAATTTTCCAAGCAATTTCCATACGTCGTCTTTTACTTTATTATAAGTAGGAGAGATAGTTATATCCGTCAGGTATTCTTTCAGTGCGCCAACATTCGGGTCGATGCTCATGCAATTATCATTCAGGACAATCAGCACATCACTGTCTGCTACACCAGCATGGTTCATCGCTTCAAAAGCCTGGCCTGCTGTCATCGCGCCATCACCAATTATTGCTACCGCTTTCAAATCTTTTTCACCCTTGTATTTTGCAGCCATTGCCATTCCCAGCGCGGCTGATATTGAAGTAGAAGAATGGCCTACACCAAATGTGTCGTACTTGCTTTCACTTCTTTTTGGAAAGCCGCTAAGGCCTTTATATTTCCTGTTGGTAATAAAATTATCCCTGCGGCCAGTCAGTATTTTGTGTCCATATGCCTGGTGGCCTACATCCCAAACCAATTGGTCGTAAGGGGTATTGTAGATGTAATGGAGTGCAACAGTAAGTTCAACTACACCCAGGCTGGCGCCGAAATGACCACCATGAACACTTACTACATCAATGATATATTGACGCAACTCATCGCAAACCTGGTGCAGTTTTTCCCGGGGGATTTTCTTCAGGTCGTCAGGCGAATTGATAGTTTGTAATAGTGGGCCGGGAGTTATTTGCATGTTCTGGATATCCGGTTTAGGCTGTAAAATTAATGTATTCAGGCTAGGAGGAGGCCAAACTTTCCCCAAAAAAACTGCCGGAAAAGCCAATCCGGGTAGAATTCTACCTCTTTCATGACAGCTCAAATCCATTTGTAAGAGTTATCTTCCACTGGTATATTTACACAAATCGTTCATAAACAGATTAGGTAGTTTTGCAGATTATGCGAATCGGCAGGCGTCTATATTGGGTTTTTCAGTTGGTAGGCTGGGGCATGTTCGCATTTGTGAACATTTTCTTCGCTTTTATCTTCGATAAGGTTGAGTGGAAATTCAGTTTCAGGCTGATCATATTTATCGGGTCAGGTTTATTACTCTCTCACTTTATGAGATGGGTAATTCATCGCACAAATGTGTTGATAAAACCATTGCAAAACCAAATCACAAGTTTCATCCTTATCACACTGGTATTTGCAATGTTATTGGGTATTTCAGAAACATACCTGCAGCAATACTTCGATATACTTCCTCGTCAATCAGGTAGCAATAAACCAATCGCGGTTCCCAAACTTATTTTAAATAACGCATTTTATTCTTTTGTATACCTGTTTATCTGGAACTGCATTTATTTCATTTACCATTATATTGAAAAAAGCCGCAAGCAACAGGTAGATACATTGAAGCTGGAAGCATTGGTAAAAGAACTGGAATTAAAAACTATCAAAGCGCATATCAACCCGCATTTTATTTTTAATTCGTTAAACAGTATCCGTGCACTGGTGGATGAAAATCCTGAGCGTGCAAGGAAAGCGGTGACGGAACTGAGTAATATTTTGCGTAGCAGTATGCAGGTAGAAAAAGCGGAAACAGTAAACTTTGAAAAGGAATTAAATATTGTACGTGATTATCTCGCATTGGAAAATATGCGCTTTGAAGATCGCTTGAAAGTAGTATACGAAATAGATGAAGATACTTTGGATCAGCAGGTACCACCGATGATGCTACAGACCCTGGTAGAAAATGCAATCAAGCATGGCATCAGTAAACAGCTTAGCGGGGGCATTGTAAAAATCACATCTGATTTCAAAGGTAATAATCATGAGCTGGTAGTAGAGAATACTGGTTACCTGAATGGCGCTTTAAATGGTCATGAAGGCTTCG
>JAEUVI010000077.1 GCA_016787105.1 Chitinophagaceae bacterium
TCCGGACCTGGCAAGAGAAGGGGGAAAATATCCAGATAGCTGGCATTACAATCACATGTATGATCCACAGTCCATGTCACCAGGTTCTTTGATGCCTTCATATGTATGGTTGCTGGATAATAAACTGGACACCGGATCTACAGGAGCGAAAATAAGAGCGATGCAAACCCTTGGCGTTCCATATCCGCAAGGCTATGATAAAATAGCAAATATGGAATTGACAAGACAGGCAGATTCAATTGCATCTAATCTGAAAAAGGATAAAATAGAAACTCCGTCAGATAAAGAAATCATCGCACTGATAGCATACCTGCAGCGTGTGGGCCGGGATATAAAAGGAGAACAAAAACCAATTGTTCAAAACAAATAACAACTACTCAAACTTATAAAATGAAATTTATTCATTATCTCGAAAAAATAGCCGGCATAGATATCTATGGTGTTATCTCCTTTGCCATTTTTGGTTTATTCTTTATCGCAATGCTTACCTGGGTATTGAAGTCCGACAAAAAAGTAATCAACGACATCAGCCGCATTCCATTAGACAACTAAGAACCTTAAACAACAGAATATGTCTTCACTCATACATACAAAAGCAAAGTATATAAAAATCATTTCTGCAATTCTTGTCATTGTAATAGCCAGCCCTGCCAGTGCATGGGCTGCAGGTCCTCCTGCCCCATCGCTTTTCAGCAATCCGCTTGCTATTACTTTTATTGTATTGATGATGTTGCTGCTTATCATTATTGCCGTGCTTGCAAACATACTGGTAGGAGCGGCTGACATCAAAACAAAAAAGACGAAGAAGAACAAAGCTGCAGCCACCACAACTTTATCTCTGCTTTTCTTACTCATCACTTCAGCAGCTACTGCGCAGGGCGAAACAGAGGTAGCAAAAACCGCCGGCACTATCGGCGGCATGTCTTCCTCATCATTTTACATAATGGCCGCTGTTATTTTCCTGGAATTATTTATTATCCTCGTTTTACTGATTAATATTAAATTGTTGCTGAAAAATGAATCGGATAAAGTATCCGCTGAGCTTGAAACAGAAAAAGTAAAGAAACCTGTTTCAAACTGGTGGACAAAAATAAACAGCTTCAAACCTGTAGAACAGGAAGCAGATATCGATCTCGGGCACGATTACGATGGTATACGTGAGCTGGACAACAGGCTCCCGCCATGGTGGCTTTATGGCTTTTACATTACCATTATTGTGTCTGTTGTGTATTTGTGGAGATATCACGTATCCCACACAGCACCATCAAGTATACAGGAGTATGAAACTGAAATAGCGCAGGCTGATATACAAGTAAAAGAATACCTGAAACAAAAAGGTGAATCGGTAGATGAGAATACAGTTACCCTTTTGACATCACCGGATGATATTGCTGCAGGTAAAAAAATATTTTCTGTTTCATGTATTTCCTGTCACAAAGAAACCGGCGCTGGTGATGTAGGCCCGAATCTTACCGACGATTACTGGCTGCATGGTGGAGATGTTAAAAGCGTTTTTAAAACAATTAAATACGGTATCAACGCAATGCCACAGTGGCAAAATGCTTATTCCAATAAACAAATAGCCCAGTTGGTAAGCTATCTCCATACATTGCACGGCACTAATCCGCCGAATGCCAAAGCACCCCAGGGAGAATTGTATAAAGAAGATAGTAATACAACGAAACCAGCAGCAGATAGCGCTGCGCAAAAAGAAACGAAATAGGCGTTATAGTTAATCTGTGTATGAACGAAAATACTGGAGATAACAAGGTAAAAAATTCCACAGCAGGTTCTGAGTCATTCCGTGACAGGCTGGTAACAGTTGATGCCAAAGGAAAAAGAAAATGGCTCTATGTACAAAAGCCAAAAGGCCCTTTCTTTAATATCCGTACATGGGTAAGCTGGGGGTTTTTTGCCTTATTTTTTGCGCTGCCCTTCATATATGTAAACGGAAGACCTTTATTTCAATTCAACATACCAGAAGCAAAGTTTATCATCTTCGGAAAAATATTCTGGCCTCAAGACTTTTTTATATTCGGCCTTGCAATGATAACATTCATTGTTTTCATTGTACTATTCACCGCTGCATTCGGCCGCTTATTTTGCGGCTGGGTTTGTCCGCAAACCATTTTTATGGAAATGCTTTTTCGCAAAGTAGAATACCTCGTAGAGGGAAATGCAGCAAATCAAAGGTTATTGAATAACTCGCCATGGACCGCCACGAAAATCCGGAAAAAGGCGCTCAAACATTTTCTGTTCTTTTTATTATCATTCATCATCGCCAATACTTTTCTTTCCTACATTATAGGAGTAAAAGAGCTGCAGAAAATTATCACTGAGCCGGTTTCTCAACATGCCGGCGGTTTTTTTGCCATTATTGTTTTTTCAGCAATTTTTTACGGAGTATATGCCTATTTCCGTGAGCAGGTTTGCACAGTAGTATGTCCGTATGGACGATTGCAAAGTGTATTGCTCGATCGCAACTCCATGATTGTAGCGTATGATTACAAACGTGGTGAGCCAAGAGGTAAATTTAAAAAACAACAACTTGCGGAATTAAATACAGGCGATTGTATTGATTGTTTTCAGTGTGTAAAAGTGTGCCCAACAGGCATCGACATCCGCAATGGCACACAGATGGAATGTGTCGGTTGCACCGCATGCATTGATGCGTGTAACACAATGATGACCGCTATCGGCAAACCAAAGGGATTGATACGCTATGCATCGGAGAATGGCATAGCCAATGGCAAAAAATTACGCTATACAGGTCGCATGAAATTTTATACCGTGCTGCTTGTATTGCTGACCGGATTACTGACAACAATGCTGGTAACACGAAAAGACATAGACGGCACTATAGTAAAAGCCCCGGGAATGTTATACCAGGAGCATGGTACAGATAGTATTTCCAATCTTTACACAATAAAGATTATCAATAAAACACTTTTTGATATTCCGGTGACTTTACGCCTCGAAAACATGACAGGTACAATAAACCTCGCAGAAGGCAAATCAATCCCGGTAAAAAAAGAAGAACAGGGCAAGGCTTCATTTTTTGTTGTACTGCCAAAAAAGAGTATAAGCGAGAGAAAAACCAAATTACAGATAGGCCTTTATGAAGGTGATAAAAAAATTTCTGTAATCAGTACCAATTTCATGGGGCCATTTATAAGACATTAGTTTTAAAAAATATCATTATGAGCTGGGGATATAAAATTTTAATAGGGTTTACCGCCTTTGTAGCCATGATGACTTTTATGGTAGTACGTTCGTTCGGTGTAAATTTTGAAATGGTAGAAAAAGACTATTACAAAAGTGAACTGCGCTACCAGGAAGTAATTGATGCCACAAAAAATGCAACAGGCTTAAGCAAGCCTGTCCAGATCGTAAAATCAGGTACAACGCTTACACTGCAATTGCCCGCAGAAGTGCAACAGAAAAAAATAAGCGGCTCTATCTGGTTTTATAATGCCGCAGACGCTTCAAAAGATAAACACATTGAATTAAAAACGAACACTGAAGGCATGCAGGAATTGAGTAATGCAGGATTACAGCCAGGCAGCTATACTGTAAAAATGCAATGGAAAGCTGATGAAACAAACTATTACAGTGAACAACAATTGACAATTTCACAGTGACAATTTCCGGTATCATAGCAGGATTTACATTGGGCATTGTAAGCAGCTGGCACTGCGCCGGTATGTGCGGGCCGTTGGCCCTGGCCTTGCCCGTTCATCATTTACCGGCTGCAAAAAAATTCGCTTCCCTGCTTTTTTACCAGACCGGAAGAGTTATTACATATTCTGTATTAGGTTTAATATTCGGGCTTGCCGGTAGTCGTTTTTACATCGCAGGCATGCAACAATGGTTTTCAATATCTATCGGCTTAGCAATTTTATTGTTTGCATTATTTTATTATTACGGAAAAAAAACTATCCACTTTCCTTTTTTGAACAGGTTTCATTTTTTTATTCAACAAACAATCAGCAAGCTGTTGCGTTCTGCAAAAAATCCACCAGGTTACCTGTTGCTTGGCATAGCGAATGGACTATTGCCCTGTGGATTGGTTTATCTCGCAGTTGCAGGTGCTTTAGCATTCGGTAATGCATTTCACAGTATGTTCTTCATGATCGCATTTGGAGCAGGCACTATACCTGCCATGATGCTTGCGGCATATGCCGGTCATTTAATGAATTATTCAGTACGGCAAACCATGAAAAAAGCAGTACCTGTATTTATCACAGCAATGGCCATTATACTAATTCTTCGCGGCCTGAATCTTGGCATTCCGTTTATCAGTCCTGAGTTACCGGATACTGCAGGAAAGACCGTAACTTGTAATCACTAATATTTTTATTTACAATACAAACTTACCAATGGATACCCGTGGTGTTCAAACAGAAGTAGATGCCTGCTATCTCTACAAAAAACTTGCTGCAAACGAAAAAGATGAAATTGTTGCAAATGTATTTCGCCAGATGAGCGAAATAGAGCAAACACATGTACTTGCATTTGCAAATAAAGCGGGCATTGCAGCCAATGCAATTCCTGCCCCCTCGCGCCGCGCAAGAATATTGAATTTTATCGGCAAAGTTTTCGGTTATAATTATGTAGCTGGCGTATTGATGGATACTGAGAAAAGTATTTCCAATGCCATCATTTATCAAAAAAGAAAAAACAGCATGGTAGTAGACGGAAGTGAAACAAACCATGTGAAAATATTGCGATCGCTGCTGGAGAAACAAACGAATGTAACTGCGGCCCAACTCAGCCGCTTTGAAAAGCGACACCGCTCCGTAGGTGGCAACGCAATTCGCGCAGCAGTGCTGGGAGGTAATGATGGGTTGGTATCAAACTTCAGCCTCGTAATGGGAATAGCCGGTGCTACATCCGGCGAACAGGCTGTATTGCTCACGGGATTGGCCGGTTTGCTTGCAGGCGCTTTATCCATGTCGTTGGGCGAATGGATATCTGTAAAAAGTTCACAGGAGTTGTATGAAAACCAGATGAAAATTGAAATGGAAGAACTGGAAACAAACCCGGAAGGTGAATTGAAAGAAATAGCATTAATCTATATGGCTAAGGGAATTCCCGAAGCACAGGCGCAGCAGATGGCAACAGACATGATGAAAAATAAATCGGAAGCTCATGATATATTGGTACGCGAAGAGCTTGGCATTAATGCCGAAGAACTGAAAGGCTCTGCTGCCGAAGCAGCTATATTTTCATTTGTTTTATTTGCTATCGGCGCTATTATACCTGTCGCACCTTTTATTTTTATTACCGGCTTCAAAGCAATTATATTCAGTGTTTGCCTGAGTGCTGCCGGTTTGTTCATCATTGGCGCGGCTATTACGCTATTTACCGGTAAAAATGTGTGGTACTCGGGATTGCGGCAGGTTTTATTTGGATTAGCAGCTGCTGCAATTACATTTGGTATTGGCAAATTAATCGGCGTATCAGTAGCAGGATAAAAAAAAGCCGATGTAGCAATACACTACATCGGCTTTTTTAAAAATATAATTCTTATTCTTTAATACTCGTATTCATTACCGGCGCATCAAATTTCCATTCGCTGCGATCCAGTTTCCGTTGTTGTGGATACACTTCATCACATGTATTACCATCATACAATCTACCGTTCTTCATCACATACTGTATGGTATTGGTATTGCGGATATTTTCCAATGGATTTTTTTCCATGATGATAAAATCTGCCAGTTTACCTGCTTCAATACTACCGAGATCTTTATCCAATCCCAAACCAGTTGCACCAAGTATCGTAGCAGTTTTCAATGCATCAATCGGGCGCATACCACCACTTTGCATGGCCCACACTTCCCAATGAAAACCGAGGCCCTGGAATTCGCCATGGCTACCAATACCTACAAGCCCTTTTGTTTCCACCAGGCTTTTCATATTCTTTGCGTGTTTTGGAAAAACCTGCTCTTCA
>JAEUVI010000104.1 GCA_016787105.1 Chitinophagaceae bacterium
CTCCCTGGTTTTTCAGGGTTCTTTGTTCTATATATAAAAAAACCTGCTATCACAAAAACCCCAAATATAGAAGCAGCCAGTAGCCAATACTTTCGATTACTTCCACTTTCATTGTCCTCTTTTTCATCCCGTATTCTTGCGGTGATCTTATCAAAAATCCCTTCCCGCAGCCTGACAGCATCTTCATCAGGATTCCACATTACATCTGATGCCTCCTGGTAATTATACCAATCTTCCAATTGCTTTTTTTCTTCCACGGAAATTGTTCCTTTCAGCAATTTTTCCGCGTATTCCTTTACCTGACTTTCTGATAGTGTGACCGCCATTCACAATTGATTATAATAATATAGCGTGTAAAAAGACTCAATACCCTTAGTCAATCATTATATTTTTTTAAAAATAGACCGCCTCACAACGGCCTTGACTTAAAATGGCAGGAATAACATGAAGTTAAGGGACGATTTCAATACTTTTAGCGCTTTGGTAAGATGCGCCTGCACCGTTTTGGGGGCTATATTCAGTTCTTCTGAAATTTCTTTTTCCGAGTAACCTTTCTCCCGGCTAAGCCGAAAAATGATTCTGCACTTTTCTGGTAAAAGTCGTACTGTTTTTTCTATTTGTTCACGTAGCTGATCATATTCCAACCATTCTGTAGTAGAAACATCCTCCTGCACAAACCCATTCGAAATGCTTTCGAGAAAAAAATCTTTTTTCTTTTTCTTCGCAAAATGATGAAGGACTTCATACTTTAATACAGAAGCAATATACGTATGAAAGCTATATTTAATCCTGGTGGTTTTGCGACGTCTCCAAATACCAACAAAAATTTCCTGAACAATCTCTTCAGCTTCTTCGTAATTCTTTATTTTCAAAAAAGCGATTGCCAGTAACTTTTCCCAATAGCGATTGTATAATTCTTTAAAGGCCGCTTCATCACCTTTACCTGTAAGGTTAAACAGTTCCTTATCGCTATAAGTATAGTATGCATTCATCGCAGTAAGTCAGGCTTTGCTGCCAATATAATTTGAAGAGTTTCTTAACAGCAGTCTTATTATAGATAAAGTTAAGCGCTTTATTAATAGATAAATATTTCACCAGATATATTTACACCTATATTTTTCACACAAACGGTTGCGCAATAAAACATACCTGAGATTTTGCAACAACAAATTTTTTTTTCGGCCACTTACGAAATGGCGATTACGTAGCTTTGGCGACTTCAATTATATATTGTCATGCAAATAAGATCATTATTTTTTACAATTTTTTGCTTTACATTATTATCTGCTTCAGCTCAAAAAATAAAATACAGTTCTTCAAATAATACATGGAACAGCGATTCACTTGGCAATCACAGGGTACTCGTTTATTATAATGGAGTCGGCAAAGTAGCAAGAACTATTATTGAATGGAGAAGACGTGATGAAAGACCTGCTGACAAACGCATCATTGTTCAGGATGCAAAAACATTAAAGAAAATAAATAATGTAAGCATTGGAGTAATTGACAATGAAAAAGGAGAAATATATTTTGATCCTATATCAGGCAAAGGCAATTACTATGTTTATTATATGCCTTATAAAAACGAAGGCCGCTCGAATTATCCCAAAGGCGTTTACCTGCAACCTGAAAATACAGCATCAAGCCAATGGTTGACATCGGTAAATAAAAACAGTAAAATTAATACCGTCGCCAGGGAAATTCAATCCATTGATAGTTTCAACAGTTTCTATCCAATGGAAATAATCGCTACAAGCAACGAAACAAAATCAATTATTAAATCAAGCAAGCGAAGTGATTTTATTGTTTTTCCTGAAGACAGGCGCTTCCCGATAAAAATGTATAATCACCTGCCTTTGCGTTGGGTGCAAAAAGGCGTTACGTCATTTTTTTCAGGTGAAACTTCAAAAGGCGGATACTACTCCTACCAGTTAGGTGTTTTCGCTTTAAAACAAATAGAGGATGTTGCTGTTGAATTCAGTAGTTTAAAAGACGGCAAAGGCAACGAAATACCTATAACCAATAGCAATTGTATTAATATCTCAGGCATTGACTATAAAGGTGCCCCATTCAAAAAAACAATAAATATTGAAGCACAAAAAATTCAACCACTATGGTGCGGGATAGAAGTACCCCGTAATACATTGCCCGGTAATTATAAAGGCACTGTAACTGTAAAGGCAAAAAACACTGCTCCGTTTACTATATCAATATTGCTGAAAGTAAACAATACGACAATATCAATCAATGATAACAGTGAATTTATAAACCAGGGAAATTTAAAATGGCTTAATTCAACAATCTACCAGGAAAACACAGTAATAAAACCCTACACTCCCTTAGAAGTAAAAGATAATACAATAAGCCTGCTTGGAAGAAAAGTTGAACTGAATGAAGATGGTTTCCCCAAGCAAATACAATCCTTCTTTACAGAAGAGATGACGGGCTATAAAACCGAACCCAATAAT
>JAEUVI010000144.1 GCA_016787105.1 Chitinophagaceae bacterium
AATCAGAAAAGAATCACCCGCAAGCGGGATCAATTTGAAATTTATCTGTAACAGAACAATTATCAGGGCTATCAACATACCCAATATCCCTCCTATTACTGCAAGCAATATACCTTCATTCAAAAAAATGTTTTGTATAAATTTTTTACTGCCTCCCATCGCATGTAATACGCTGATATCTTTTTGCTTTTCAAGTACAAGCATGGTTAATGCACCAATCATATTAAACGCAGCAACGATTAATATCAAAGAGAGTACCGCATAGATAATCCATTTCTCATTGTTCATTACTGAATATAATCCTTGATTCTGCTCATATCTCGTTTGTACTTTGTACTGCTTGTCTCCAAATATTTTCTGCACATTCTTTTTCAATACATCTGCCTTAGCCGGATCGTTTATCGCTATTTCAAGGCCACTGTATTGATTGGCTGCTAATCCCAGCATCTTTTTTACAAAAGCGATATTCGTAATAGCATATTTATTATCAAACTCCTGCTGTATGACAAACGAACCCGAAGTAACAACCGGGTTTGTACTGATGGATTGCATCGGATCTGAAAGTTCTGCCACATTTTTTTTGGGTAAATAAATAGAGAGTGGGGATATATTTCTATCTGACTGCACGCCAATTGCGTTTTCAATTCCTGCACCTAATATCAATGAGGCCGAATCTTCTGTACCAATATTGTAATTACCGCGAATCATACTATTGGCTACCCCGCTTACATACCGGTAATTATCATCAACACCTTTCAGAAAAACGATAGATTGCAAATCGCCATTTTGCAACAATGCTTTCTCCTCTACTACAAGTGAATAATTTTTTATACCGCTTAGTCCTTTTAATTGTTGTAATTGCTGCTCTGTAACTGTTATCATTTTTCCGTTTTCCGGTAAAACCTTTAAATCGGCATAAAATGAGGAGTACAATGATTTCACCAATCCTTCAAAACCGTTGAAAACGCTTAATACCAATATCAGCGCCGCTGTACCTATTATTATTGCTACAATACTTATCCACGCGATTATATTTATCGCATTGGTAGATTTTTTCGCTTTGAAATAACGCCAGGCAAAAAGAAAGGGAAGGTTCAAGGAAATAATATTTATGATTTATTCGCCTGGGGAAGGGCGCTTTTCTTCATTTATTTTTTTAAACAATTCTTCCATTTTGAATACATGATCCAATGTATCGTCCGCGAAATATTTTATTTCCGGAATACGGCGCAATTGCTGCCTCACCCTGGAAGCCAGTTCCTTCTTTATTTCCCAGGCACGATCTTCTATTTTTTTCAGCGCCGCCTTTACATCAGCAACCTGAAAAAAACTGAGATATATTCTTGCTTCCAGCAAATCAGGAGTTATTTTCACTGAGCTGATAGACACCATTCCGCCTTCTATCATATTCATATTCAGGCGACGGAAAATATCGTCCATTTCCTGTTGTATCAGGCCGCCAACCTGTTTCTGTCTTTTACCTTCTTCCATTTTGTATATCTTTTACAGGTCAATTTAACTATTTGTTATAGCGTTTCATTCGTCTGCAATTACAATATGCAGTTTGGGCTTAGGTTGTAAAATTAGTTACTTTGCCCCGTTTATGTCATTTATTACAATTCAATGAAGCAATATTCACGTGTTTTTGGCTATCTGAAGCAATATAAAGCGAAGGTATTCCTGTATTTTCTGAGCACTATTCTGTCGATTGCATTTTCTATTGTTTCAATAGGCATGCTTGCGCCTTTTTTTGACCTTATTTTCTATAAAAAGCCAAAAACCGTAGCAGGTACAATGAATAACCCGCTGATGAAATCACTAAATGATTTCATCAGCCAGAATGTAGATACCAGTAACCTGATAAAAACACTTGGATTCCTCTGTCTTATCATCATAGTCTCCATATTTCTCAAAAACTTTTTTTTATACATTTCCTATTATATTCTGAATCCTTTAAAAAATACAATCGTTAATAACCTCCGCTCTGATTTATATAATAAAATACTTCACTTACCGATTGGTTTTTTTACAGAAAAAAGAAAAGGAGATCTTATCAGCCGCACTACAACTGATGTAAGTGAAGTAGAAACCTCCGTTGTCGGCACACTTGAAGGATGGGTACGGGATCCGCTTACAATCATTTTTAATTTCGCTGTGCTTTTTTACATGAGTCCTAAACTCACTTTTGCCATACTGATTTGCATTCCGGTTATTGGATTTATACTGGGCCGTGTTTCTAAAGCGCTCAAACGACAATCAAATGAAGCTGCAATTAAGTACGGCGAATCGCTTTCAGTACTGGATGAAACACTGGGTGGGCTTCGCGTTATCAAAGCTTTCAATATAGAAAACCTGTTGAAAAGAAGATATTCCAAACTCAATGATGAATTGCTGACAGCAAAAAATAAAATCAGCTATAGAAGGGATATGGCTTCGCCTATGTCTGAGTTTCTTGGCGTATTGGTATTTACAGGTATCCTTTGGTTTGGAGGACAACTGGTTTTAAAGAATCAATTGCTTGATGCATCTACATTTCTTGCCTATCTCGCATTGTTTTATAATATTATCAACCCTGTAAAAACATTATCCGGATCATTCAGCAGTATGCGAAAAGGATCTGCAGCAATAACAAGAATTGAAGAAATACTGAACACACCTAATACGGTTGATGATAATCCGAACGGAAAGGTGATCCATTCTTTTAATAATAAAATTGAATTCCGCAATGTGTCATTTGATTATGATGGTACTGTAATTCTCGATCGCATCAATCTGACTGTAGAAAAAGGTAAAACGGTGGCATTAGTAGGGTCATCAGGAGCAGGTAAATCAACCCTGGCTGATCTTGTTCCCCGCTTTCATGATGTAAGTTCCGGCGAAGTACTGATTGACGGTATAAATATCAAGGACTATTCGTTGCAATCAATTCGCAGCCTGATGAGTATTGTAACACAGGAACCCATCTTATTTAATGATACCATTGCCAACAACATAAAATTGGGTAAAGAAAATGCTACCGATACAGAAATAACAGACGCGGCGAAAGTGGCAAACGCTTATAATTTTATTATTCAGAAAGAAAATGGCTTTCAAACGAATATCGGAGATCGTGGTACAAAGCTAAGTGGCGGAGAAAGGCAACGACTCACGATTGCAAGGGCGCTTGTAAAAAACCCACCGATACTGATATTGGATGAAGCAACATCATCACTCGATACAGAAAGTGAACGCCTCGTACAAGATGCCATTAACAATATGATGCAGAATAGAACAAGCATTGTAATTGCACATCGCCTATCTACTATTCGCCATGCAGATGAAATAATTGTATTGCAAAAAGGGAAAATAGTAGAACGTGGTACACACGCTGAGTTATTGAAGCAGGATGGGTTTTACAAAAAACTAGTAGATATGCAGGAAGTCAACTAACCGGATTTTATTTTTGCTTTAACAATCCCTTGTTCTGCGTATGTTAATCCACTGAATTCTGTTTCTTTTAATAATTGCTCATTGCTATTCAGAGCAGACAAGTCACTTATCTCGTGATGAAGATGATATTGAATAGCGGTAAATTTACCAACCAGAGTTTTTGTTTCGAGATCGCTGCCATCATCAAAAATTACAATTTCGGCAGGTAATTTTTTTGCAGTAAAACAGTGTCCAGGCAAAGCTGTAATGCTTTCGACCACGTGTAGGTGGAAATATTAAGTGAGCGTGCAGGTGCAGACATATATTAAATTTAAAAAGAAAAAGTTGCAGCAAATAATTATCAGAATCATCTTGATTCGCCAACATAATTTATATAATCAACAATCGCATCTATTTCCATATCGGAGAGATCGGGGAATGCCAGCATCGTGGAGCCATAGCGGGCTTTTAATTCCTGGGTATATTTATCATTTTTCATAAATGCTTCGGGATTTCTTACCCAGCTATATAAATTTTGCCGGTCACTCCAGGGGCCTCTTTGTTCAAACCCCAAGATCGACGGATCATCTTTATGTATCTGATGGCATGGCGCGCATTTATTATTAAAGTATGTTTTTCCCAACACAACAGATTCACTCATCGGAGGAATAGGTTTTTTTATTTTAGTATCACTAATTGAAGATTGATTTTGGTTAAGCAGTTTAGTAGATGCGATTTTATCAATAAAAAAATAACCTATAAGCAAAGAAAGCGATAGTAACATAGCATAGATAATATAATTAACCTGCTTGTTCATATGACAAAATTATGCAAGAAAAGATCGGAGCTGATAATTTTCACGCTTACCCTTTCAGCACTTCCCTGCTTATCACCAGTTTTTGTATTTCACTGGTACCTTCGCCTATTGTACATAGTTTGGAGTCGCGGTAATGTTTCTCTACGGGAAAATCTTTTGTATATCCATAGCCACCAAATATCTGCACCGCATCATTTGATACTTTCACTGCTACTTCACTCGCATAATATTTTGCCATCGCAGCAATTTTTGTAACGTACTCACCGCGGTTTTTTAGATCGCATGCCTGCAACGTGAGTAAATCAGCAGCCTGTATTTCTGTTGCCATATCGGCAAGCTTAAATGATATACCCTGGAAACTTGAAATCGGTTTATCAAACTGGTAGCGCTCCTGTGAATATTTCAACGCCGCTTCGTAAGCGCCTTTTGCTATGCCCAATGATAATGACGCGATAGAAATTCTGCCGCCATCCAATACTTTCAATGATTGACGAAAGCCTTCTCCTACTTCTCCCATGCGGTTTGCATCCGGCACACGACAGTTGTCAAAAATCATTTCTGCCGTCTCACTGGCACGCATACCCAGTTTATTTTCTTTTTTACCGGCGCTAAAGCCTTTTGTTCCTCTTTCAACAATGAATGCAGTAGCATTGCCACTCGTACGCGGTTCACCTGTTCTGCAGATAACTACAGCCACATCGCCGCTTTTGCCATGCGTAATCCAGCTTTTGGTACCATTCAGTATCCAATCATTACCATCTTTTACAGCTGTTGTTTTCATATTACCTGCATCACTTCCTGTATTAGGTTCAGTTAATCCCCAGGCACCGATCCATTCTGCAGTTGCAAGTTTTGGTAAATATTTTTTCTTTTGTTCTGCGTTTGCAAAAAGCATGATATGACCGGTGCATAATGAATTATGCGCCGCTACACTAAGCCCGATTGAGCCACATACTTTTGCTATTTCCTCAATTACTGTTTTATATTCAAAATAAGTCAGTCCGGAACCACCATATTCTTCGGGCACAAGTACACCCATCATTCCCAATTTTCCCATTTCCTTAAAAACCTGCACAGGAAATTCCTGTGACTCATCCCATGTCATCACATGTGGCTTGATGTATTGCTGTGCAAAATCCCTTGCTGTCTGTGCAATTTGTAAGGTTAGCTCTGAAGGTTGAAAATTCATATATTGAAAGGCTCTTTTTTAGCGCAATTTGAAAGTTTAATCAAAGACAAATTATAGCTTAAACGGTTTTAAAAACAAGCAATTGTCTTGCTGTCAGACTATTGTTTATTTTTTCCTTAAAAATGGTGCAAGATAATGTAAAAATCCTATTTGACTAACATTCGTTAGCATTCGATTAGATTGCTAACTTCAGCCCATCATATGCGATACGCATTTCATCAGGTAGTTCACTTTCTGTTTCCGCATGGGTACCCATCTGGTGAGATAAATGTGTAAACCATGCTTCAGGTATTTGCAATTCATTGACGATATCAATTGCTTCACCTAATGTAAAATGAGAAATATGTTTTTGCTTCCGAAGAGTATTCAATACTAAAATTTTACTTCCTTTTATTTTTTCTTTTTCAGAAGGTTCTATCTTATTAGCATCGGTAATATAGGTAAAGTCGCCAAATCGAAAACCATATACCGGCATTTTAAGGTGCCATACGAGGATAGGCACAACCGGAATATCGCCGATGGTGAAAGGTTCGAGTGTAATCGTATTCAGGTTTAGTTCGGGCAACCCGGGATATTTAGTATCGGAAAATGCATAATAAAAATCACGTCGTATTGCTTCCTCCGTTAATGAATCAGCATAAATTTCCATTGGTCTTTTTGTAAAAAAATTATATGCACGGATGTCATCGAGCCCTGCTATATGATCGCGATGTGGATGGGTGAATAAAACTGCATCAAGTTTCTTTACATTTTCCCGAAGCATCTGGTAGCGGAAATCAGGACCAGTATCTACTACAATCGTTGTTTTTGCAGACTCTACAAGAATACTTGAGCGAAGACGTTTGTCTCTTTTATCAGTTGAAGTACATACCGGGCAATCGCAAGCTATCATCGGTACACCGCTGCTGGTGCCGGTACCAAGAAAAGTTATTTTAAGCGGAGGATACACAGGTAAATGTAAAATGGAAAACTGAGAAACAGGAAAGGTAAAAAAGAGAGAAATTTATTTACATTCTTCAGCTTGCACTTTTATTATCTTCCGTTTCGAGTTTCGCCACAATACCAAGGTATGTTTTTTTGGATTCTTCGGATAAAAGTTCCAGGTTAATATCCAGTTGCGGAATCAAGTCAAGTAATGTATTGATACGACCTTCTGTTTGAAGAAATTTATTCAGTACAACGACTTTTTTTTCTTCCAGTATGCAATATCCGCTTTGAAAAGTTCCTCTTTCGTACCGGAGTACATATCCGGCTTCTTCGGGCACTGCTTCTAATTTGTCGAGGGTGGACTGCGTATATTTCATAGCGAATGATAAATCGTCAATAGTGAATTAATACCGCAAATTTAAAAGATAAACGCAGCCAATTCAGTAATTCAATTTGATGTTTTCCACATACCATTCACTTATTTACTCTGCATTTTTATTACCGGCACTATCATTTCTTCGAGGCTTACGCCGCCATGCTGAAATGTATTACGGTAGTAATTCGCGTAGTAATTGTAATTGTTAGGATAACATAAAAAGCCATCCTCTTTTGCAAAAATGTAAGAAGAATTAACTGTAGGAACCGGTAATCCTGCTTCCCGGGGATCACGAAATGCAAGCACTTCTTTCGGTTCATAGTTCAGGTTTCGTCCGTGCTTATAACGAAGGTTTGCAGTAGTTTGTTTGTCGCCAATAACCTTGCAGGGAGTTTTTACGCGTATGCTGCCGTGGTCAGTAGCAAGGATCACTTTTATATTTTTATCAGCAATTTTCTTCAATGCCTGGTGCAATGGTGAATGCTCGAACCAGGACGCTGTAATACTGCGATAGCTCATCTCATCCCCTGCCAGTTCTTTCAAGACTTCCATTTCTGTTCTCGCATGACTCAGCATATCTACAAAATTGTAAACAATAACATTTAAATCGTTACTGAGCAGGTTGTGAATATTGTTTACCAAATCGAGCCCTGCCTGGTTATTTACCACTTTGGTGTACGATATTTTCAAATCGCTTTTCCCCAAACGCTTCAGCTGTGCACGGAAAAAATTTTCTTCATTCAGGTTTTTTCCTCCCTGCTCATCATCGTTTTTCCATTCTGCAGCAAAATTCTTTTCTATATCTACAGGCAGCATGCCTGAAAAAATCGCGTTGCGTGCATACTGTGTGGCAGTAGGTAATATGCTGTAAAAAGTATCTTCTTCCAGTATCCTGAAACTTTCAGCAAAGGTGGGCTGTACGGCTTTCCATTGATCGAAACGAAGATTATCTATTAATACAAAAAATAACGGTGTTCCTTTTTCCAGGTGTGGCAGTATTTTAAACTGAAAAAGATTGTGGCTCATTACCGGCGCAGACTTGCTTTTTGGATTTACCCACGAAGCATAATTCCTGCTTACAAATTTGAAAAACTCGGTGTTCGCTTCATTTTTCTGGCTTTGCAACACTTCCTGCATCTCCGGGCTATCGCTTTTCTGCATTTCCAGTTCCCAATACACGAGTTTTTTATAAATATCCATCCATTCGTTATAATCAGGATTACTGTTCAGTGCCATGAATAAATTGCGGAATTGCTGCTGGTACGCCGTAGTTGTTTTTTCCGCAACCAATCTTTTATTATCAATTATTTTTTTGAGGCTCAATAAAACCTGGTTGGGATTTACAGGTTTTATAAGATAGTCGCTTATCTGCGAACCGATGGCATCATCCATCAGGTTTTCTGTTTCATTTTTTGTAATTAATACAACAGGCAGCGACTGGTTTATTTCTTTAATTTTTGCCAATGTTTCCAATCCTGTTATACCCGGCATTGTTTCATCCATCAGCACCACGTCTACCAGGTTATCTTTTACGTAGTCAATCGCATCAAAGCCATTGGTAAGTACATGCACATCGTAACCTTTACTTTGCAAGAATAATTTCTGCGATTGCAAGCTTTCTATTTCATCGTCTACCCAGAGAATCTTTGCTAATGCCATTTATTTTTCTTTTCCGTTTTATCCTTTATTAATGATTAATAACAAAGGTAAATGTAGCTTTTTCAACCCAGCATTGTATTTTTGATTGGAGCCCGCAAAAGGGCTTTAACAAAAA
Source organism: Chitinophagaceae bacterium (assembly GCA_016787105.1). GTDB lineage: Bacteria > Bacteroidota > Bacteroidia > Chitinophagales > Chitinophagaceae > JAFDYH01. Next base: position 8,492 of record JAEUVI010000144.1, read on the forward strand.
CGCAACACATGCCCGTTGTCCGCAAAATCATCAACGATCCGGTACATGGTTTTATTACTGTGGATCACCCGTTGCTGCTTGATATTATTGCACATCCCTTTTACCAACGGCTTCGTCGTATACACCAGATGGCTTTTGCCCACCTCGTGTACCCTGGCGCCGTTCATACCCGCCTGCATCATTCGCTTGGCGCCTACCACCTCATGTGCAATGCGCTGAATGAACTGAAAGGCAAAGGCATCTCAATAACAGAAGAAGAAGAACTTGGTGCTAAAATCGCCATCCTGCTACATGATATTGGCCACGGGCCTTTTTCGCATGCGCTCGAGAATGAACTGGTGAATGTAAGTCATGAAGAAATTTCAATCCTCATCATGAAAGTATTAAATGAGGAATTTGCAGGGCAACTACAAACAGCTATTGATATTTTTACTGATAAACACCCAAAACGTTTTTTGCATCAATTAATTTCCGGGCAGTTGGATGTGGATCGCATGGACTATCTCACAAGGGATAGTTTTTTTACCGGTGTTGCGGAAGGGGTAATCGGTTACGATCGTATAATTAAAATGCTGACAGTACAGGACGGTGACCTGGTTGTAGAAGAAAAAGGTATTTACAGTATTGAAAAATTCCTGGTGTCGCGAAGGCTCATGTACTGGCAGGTGTACCTGCATAAAACAGTAGTAAGCGCGGAAATGATGCTGGTACACATTATTCGCAGGGCAAAAGAATTGCTGCAAAAGGGAGTTGTTGTGAATACCGCAACAGACGCATTGAGTTTTTTTCTGCATAGCAGGGAAAACGCTACCTCGAT
>JAEUVI010000161.1 GCA_016787105.1 Chitinophagaceae bacterium
CGGCAATTATTACAGATAAAGGAATTGTGTTATTGTACAACGGAAGAAATGCAACAGACGAACGTGCGGATCCCAATATTCCGAAAGGAATGTACTCTGTAGGCCAGGCTATATTTGATCCGAATGATCCTGGCAAACTGATTGAACGTTCCGACAATTATTTTTTAAAACCCGATTTGCCACATGAAATAACTGGCCAGTATACTGCCGGTACTACTTTCGCGGAAGGATTGGTTTATTTTAAAGACAAATGGTTTTTGTATTATGGTACAGCAGATTCTTTTGTTGGGTTAGCAGTGACGAAATAGTTTTTTGCTATTTAGAATGTTTAAGGATTTACAAAAAAATTAAAGGTCAAACGATTGATTCATTTCTTTTCCTGATGAGATTTGTCTGCATGATGTCTCCTACCTTAGGAGAATGAAAAAGATAGTTACAGGCATTTTATTATTGGTGGCAACGCTGCACTCCTTCGCAGCGGATTTTAATGAGCAGTTCAGGCTCATGCCCCAGCCACAAAAAATAGAAGTATTAAATCCAAAAGGGATCAGGTATTCTGATTTACGTGCTGTTGTATTGGTAAATACAAAAGAAAAACCTGTGATGCCTGCAATGTTATCTTCATTGCCAATAGCAAGTGCAGCCGCCGCCAACTCTTTGTCGTTAATAACAGATGAAAACCTGAAGTTGCCTTCTGATGAAGGATACATGCTGGAGATAAATGGAAAACAAATAAGTATAAAAGCAAAGCAACAGGCAGGATTGTTTTATGGTTTGCAAACACTGCAGCAACTATTGGAAGACTCCCGTGATCAGCAGATAGAAATCCCATCGTTGCGCATTACCGATTATCCTGAAATTCCTTATCGTGCTATTCACCTGGATGTGAAGCACCACCTTGATGCCGGGCGTTATTATTATGATATGATCGATCGCCTCGCATCTGTAAAAATAAATGCGATCATCGTTGAGTTTGAAGACAAACTCCGTTATCGTAAAGCGCCGCTGGTTGGAGCGGCCAATGCAATTTCAATTGAAGAGTTTGAACAATTAAGTAAATACGCGAAAGATCGGTTTGTAGAAATAAGCCCGTTGGTACAGGGCCTGGGTCACGCTTCATTTATATTAAAACACGAAGAATACAAGTCATTGCGTGATGATCCCAATTCAGATTGGGCTTTTGATCCGCTCAATCCAAAAACATATGATTTACAGTTTGCATTGTATGAAGATGCAATGAAAGCTACACCATATGGCCGATACCTTCATGTAGGAGGAGATGAAGTAGGTAAACTGGGCCAATCTGAATTAGCAAAGAAATCGGGACTGAAACCAATTGAACTGCAGATGTACTGGTTGAAAAAAGTATCTGACTTCGCTGTAGCGCATAACCGTATCCCGATTTTCTGGGATGATATGGTTTTTAAATTATCAAACCTTTACGAAACAACTTATGATAAAGATATACCCGCACAAAAAGTAGAAGAACTCTGGAAGCAGAATGAACATTTGCTGAATGAAAATTTAAGCCTCTTTCCAAAGAATTGCGTGTACATGCGCTGGAATTATGATTATTCCAAAATACCGGGCAATGAAAAAGCGATAGACTGGTATAAAAAAAATGGTTTACCAGCAATGGCAGCAACAGCAGCGCAAACAATGTGGCCAATGATGCCGCGCAACCGCTCTAATTTTCCTGCGATAAAAGATTTCTGTCAATTAACTGCGGAGAAAAAAATGGATGGTATACTTTGTACAATCTGGGATGATTGCTCACCACATTTTGAAACCATATGGCGTGGCATATACGATTTCGGATACCTCAGCTGGAATTATGAAAATGTTCCTGTTGAAAAAGTACACCAGGCCTTTCGCCATCGTTATTATTCCCCTGCATTGGCAGGAGCCGAGAATGAATTCCAGGATTTGCTGGAAGATGTATTACCATTTTGGGAGACCGCTTTGCTGGCAGAAGGCGACAGATCGAATTATCACCAGCAAAAGGATTTTAAATTAATTGAAATTCCTGATCAGAATAAGCCGGGCGCATGGAGTGTGAAATACAAAGACAAGGTAAGCGGAGCTGCAAAAGCTATCAGGCAATATGACGAGATAAAAAAGAGAATGAATAATGCGATGAAGTTATCGAGGAGAAACGATTATTCATTGGAAATACTGAACCAGGTAAATGAAATGCAGGTATATCCTGCGAAACTATTGGTGTTGTTGGATCAGTATGATAGGGCAACAGGTGAAAATAAACGAAAAGCCATCCAGGATTTAAATGCTTATGTAAATGGCTTTAAGGATTTGCGCCAGCAATTTGAAAAAGTATATGCTCAGTCAAGAATACTTGGAAACCCGGAAGGGTACCAACTGGATATGAATGTTCATGAACATCTTGCCAATGGCACCAATAATACCGACTGGATGTTTGTGTATGAATTGCCAATAAACCTGCAGATAACAGAAAAACTGGCGCCGAAAGGAATGTAAGGCGGTAAGAAATTTAAAATACAAAATCATGCGATTTTTTTTACGATACCTTGCTGTGGCAGGGGTAGCTGTTATTTTTTTGAATGCATGTAATACGGTTACACAAAATGCAGCGAAAGAAAATATTGAAACTGGTTGGGAAAAAATTGGACCGGGAGGTGGTGGCGCTACGTTTATACCAACATTCTCTTACCACGATGCAGCAAATTTTTTAATCCGGTGTGATATGACAGGTTCTTATCTTACCAAAGATGGCGGACA
>JAEUVI010000168.1 GCA_016787105.1 Chitinophagaceae bacterium
TTTGATGTATTCTTACCCATTCCCTGTAACCCGCCCATGCCATTACAAGAAACAAAACATACATCAACGTAAATAGCATAAGTCCTTTATAAAAGTTAAGCGGTATCGCTACAATGTTAGAAAATATCCACGCAAGCCAGTTTTCAATTTTTCTTTTGGCCATCCACCACATTGCCGTGATAGCAGATGCAGATACAAGTGAATCAAGAATTGGCGTATTGCTATTGGTAAAAAAATGCAGAACAAAATAAATAACGATCCAGAAAAAAAGGAAAAAGCCAATACCAAAAATCAATTCGCCCTTGCTGCACCATGAGACCGGATAGGTATATTCGCCGGCTTCTTTTTTCTGTACCCAGTTGTACCAGCCATATACACTCATCAGAAAATAATAAATATTCAATGAAGCATCAGCATACAATGGCGGATGTACCAGGAAAAAGTAAAGATATGCTGCCAGTAATACACCAATAATCCCTGTTGGATAAACCAATACATTGTTTTTACGGGCATACCATACACTTGCTATTTGTGTAATGGTACTCACCCATTCTAACCAGGTAGTATCTTTAATATTCTGAATAAACTGCTGATATATTTCCTGCAACTAAAAAATAATTTAGTTTGTAAACATAAACAAAATAACAGCCCCTGTTGGCCCCTGGATGTTTATAATTTTTGCATGTAAGAAAAATAGAAAGGATTTGGAAACTCAAAATTATCCTGGTTTTTTATACCGCCGGATACTTCGCAGGTATTTCACTCCTTTCGAAGTTTGAAAACGTGTAGGCAGTTGTTTCCATTTTCCATTTTCATCGAATGTCCATACTAAAAAATGCAAATGTGGAAATAATGTATAGCCTGTTTTGCCACTATAGCCAATCAATTGTCCCTGTTGCACAGTATCGCCGGCATTTACCACAGCACCATCTTTTTGTAAATGCCAGTAACCCGCTCTCGAACTATCGGCATGCCGGATAACAATATTATTCCCGTAAGGCCGGTATTTTTTATTCAATCCTCCACGGTCACCGTCTTCTTTTACACGTACTACTACACCACCACGTGCAGCATATATTTTCGTTCCTCTTTTCATTTTGAAATCCAGCGCCGCTCTCTCTTTATGTGTGTAATGTGAAAAATATCCCTGCACCAGCCAGTATGATTTTCCATTTTCATAAGGCAGACTATATACATAACTGGTATCGTCTTTTATTATACCCTTTCGTAAGAGTTTTATTTCATGACGCAACGGATTATTGCTGACAGCACAACCCGGCAACACAATCAAGCTCAGCCATACGAGTATACGCATGAAAACAAGTTAAGAGAATGCAATCAAATTTAAAAATCAACAGCCTGGTTTATAAAATTTTACTTTTATAAAATGGAAAAAATAAACCTCGCTAAAAAACTCTCAACCTTCAATGATTATTTTAACCCACGCATTGCAGGCGAACTAAATGGCCAGCATGTGAAGCTGGTAAAATTCAAAGGTGAATTTGTGTGGCACCACCACGATAATGAAGATGAGTTATTTTATGTGGTGAAAGGAAGTTTTGACATGCACCTGCACGATAAAATAATAACGGTTAATGAAGGCGAATTTTTAATTATGCCCCGCGGCATTGAACACAAGCCTGTTGCAAACGAAGAAGTGGAGATAATGCTTTTCGAACCAGCTACTACGGTGAATACTGGCAATATTGAAAATGAATTGACAAGAAAAGAATTGAAGCATATATAATTAAGCCTCATATTCTGGAATACGAAACTTTCAACAAAACCAACCTGAAGTTCTCTCTTTGTGAAATACGCCAATAAAAAAGCAGGTCTTTTCAAACCTGCTTAAAATCTATTGAGATACAAAAATAATTACTCTGCTTCAGCTACCACTTCCTGTACTTCCGGTATCATTCTTTTCATCATACCTTCTATACCTGCTTTCAATGTTATCATGGATGATGGGCATCCGCTACAGCTTCCCTGCAACATCAGGTTTACCGTACCTGCATCATAGCTTTTGAATTGTATGGCACCGCCATCCATTTCTACAGCGGGCTTTACATAGTTTTCCAGCAGTTCCTTAATGCGTTTTACCACATCATCATCATCTGCCTGTACTTCATTGCTGCTTTCTTTCTTTATCGTTACTACTTCGTCCTCGTTAATTACTGTTTTACCTTCTTCCAGGAATTCTTTTATAAACTGGCGGATAGATGGCGTTACATCATTCCAGTCAGTTTCGGGGTTTTTTGTAAGAGTTACAAAATTGCTGGCAATAAATACCGCTTTTACAAACGGAAAGCCGAATAATTCAACCGCCAGGGGGGAAGGCTTTGCGCTTTCCACATCAGGGAAATCAATGCTCTTGCCGGGATACAGTAGTTTATTGGCGACAAACTTCATTGTTTCCGGGTTCGGGGTCATTTCTGTATAAATGCTGATGATGGGGCTGCCTGTTTTTATCATATCAGATGCTGTTAAATCTTGTACGCATTATCGCGTCACAAAAATAACACTATTTTGCCCGGAAAGTTTACGAATGACGGAAACGAAACGGCTTACTCCTCCATCTGCGCCAGCAATTGCTTAAGTTGTTGAATATGCTGTCCATACAGTCGTTTTACGTACCATTTGTTTCCCCAATAAGCCAGGATTGTGAGTAGTATCAAAGACAAAACCCAGCCAATCCATGTAGTGGAATTAATGTCCCCGGAAGGAGGAAAAATGGGTTTCAGGGATCCTACCGGAAATTCATAATAAAACAAAAGCCCCATAAATATGAAAACAAGAGGAATCATTGCTGTGCCTGAAAGGAAATAAAAACGTACATATTTTTCCAGCGTTTTTACCTGGCGGGCCAGGTTGCTCTTTACCTGGCAGGCGATGCATTGCATACTTTGCAATAACTTCCATTTGCGGTAATAATAAAATGTACATAAAGCCGCCAGTATTGCATACACCCAGCCAATAGAACTGAACTTTCCATTAAAAGCGATGAAATAATAAATGGTCACGAAACCGAACAATACGATTACCAGTATCATTTCGATCAATACGTTACGCATCATCCTTGCTATCGGGCTATTAGATGATTTATTCAGCATAGCCATTATTTCTTCGCTGGCAGCAGGCGAAGAATTTTTTCCTTCAGCTTCTTTCCATATTTCCTTCAGCGAATCAAGTTCCATATTCTACTGTTTTAGTAAGTTGACGTAATTTTTCCTTTACCCGGTTCATTTTCACACGCAGGTTATTTTGATTCACACCAAGAATTTCTTCCATTTCCTCGTATGATTTATCATCCAGATAAAGCAGTACAATGGCTTTTTCTATTTCTGGTAACTGGCTGATTGCAGCATATAATACTTTTAATTTTTCTTCTTTACCTATCCCTTCATTATCATCGGCCAGTTCGGCTATTGTAAAATCAATACCGGTAGTAGTAATGTCACGTTGTTGTTTCCGGTAGCTGGATATAGCAGTGTTCAGTGCTACACGGTATATCCATGTTGTTAGTTTTGATTCCTGCCGGAATTTGGGAATAGCCCGCCAAAGCTGAATTACAATTTCCTGGAAAAGATCCTGCCGGTCCTGTAGCGAAGCAGCATACAGGTTGCATACTTTCTGTATCAAACCTTTATGTTCATTAATAAGTTGTACAAATTCCGGCTGGGTCATTTATTTTGCAACTGGACTATACAATAAGTCGTTGTTATTTTAAATCTATTACAAGATAACTGAGTTTTTTTATGAAGAAAATGTACCATCTCGGCAACTGTACTACCTGCCAGGCTATTATTAAGGAAACAGCTATTGATAAAAAAGGCTTTACCATGCAGGATATTAAGTTTGAAAAAATAACCCCGGCTCAACTGGAAGAAATGAAAAAAATGGCCGGCAGTTATGAAGCGCTTTTCAGCAGGCGTGCCATGAAGTATAAAGAGTTGGGATTAAAAGATAAAAAGCTGGATGAAAAAGACTATCGGAAGTTTATACTGGATGAATATACTTTTCTGAAACGGCCTGTTGTGATTATGAATGATAAAATATTTATCGGGAGTGAAAAGAAAAATGTAGCTGCATTGAAGAAAGCAACTGAGAGTTGAGCCACATAGATACATAGAAATACATACTTATGTTTTATAAGGTTGCAACATTCTGAATTAAAGTATCTATATGCAACCTGTGTATCGATGCTGCTAATTGTGGAGAAAAACCTCAGTTGGTAATATATTTCCCGAAAAAATTTCCATTTACATTCTGATAAGCTGAAAACTGCTGCATAACCACCGGTAGTTTTACAATATTTATCAATCCCTTCATTCCGGCATAATCTTTTGCTGAGCTATAGAGATAATCTTCTGCAACGGTTACTATTCTGTCACGTACAGGATTGTTATGAATATAGTCAACCTGCTCCAGCAATTGCATTGGTTTTTGCGGATTAAGATATACAGGGTTGGTACATGTTTGCCAGATTTGAAATTTCGTATTTAATCCCAGAGAATTGCTGAAATTTTCAAACCGGTTCATCATCCACTCCAGTCTTTTTGGAGGTTCCACACTTATATCTTCCAGTATTTTTTGTGTTGTAAACACCTTTAGCTCTTTTTCAATTTCTGCAATTGTATGTCCCTCTCTTGCAGATGCCACCATATGCAGGTGATTTGTCATCAGGCACCAGGCATATACATTCAAACCTTTATTTTCAATAAAATGATTGAGCGAGTGAACAACGATTTGCTTATATACCGGGCGGATAAAAATATCTACCCAATCTACTACATTGAAAGTAATAAAATGACTTTCATGCAGGTTGTGTTCGTTGAATGAGTTTTTCCCTGTCATAGTTCATAAGTTTTGATAAAGGTTTCCGTCAGGGTATGCGAATTAACCAAGTAATAGCAAATGCCGTTCCGTTTTCTAAATCCTGGCCTCATGCGTGATAGGGTTAATGTTTTATAGAAGGATACAAAAGGCTTAAAAGACTGGCTGGTAGTTTGTTTGTTATTTTTTTCGCATGGCTTTCTTTAAAAGTTGCGCAATAAATTTTTTTCAATAAAGCGACTTTAATCCACTAATGCATATACCGCAAAGCTTGCCAGCCAATGCCCGCCGCCATAGCTACCGGCCGCAACATGGGGCAATGCTGACGCCAGGTGCCTGATAGCAGATCGCTGTAGCAATTTTCTTCTCGCGTCATTCTGTGGCAATGTCTTCGCGATTCCTTTCATGCACCAGCTACGGCTGAAGCATAATCCATCAAGGTGAACAATCTGGTAATCATTTCTGTCAGACACAATAGGTAACTGGGTAAGATGCCGTATGCCTTGCAACGAAATGAATTTATTGAACCATGCTACAAACTCATGCTGCGGTAATATTCGTCGCATAAGGTCTGCCTCTTCAAGGCTCGGAGATAAAAAATCACTGCCATCAGGCTCCCATTCTGTAGGTGCATTTTTATCTTTTAAAAATATACGCCTTGCGTGAGTTATGATTGCTTCTTCAAACTGGCTGTTTTTTGAAGTTCTTGCATAGTCCAATGCGAATACGAGACCAAAAGCAGTATTCGGATGTACACCTGTACGGTTAGGGTAGGTTTGTTTTGGTAAAAAATTCATCCACAGGTTTACTATCGTTTCAGTAAGTGGCTGCAATAGTTGATGCCACTTTTTTCCATCAACATCATTCCAGGTTGATAATTCTTCATCCAGCTTTAGCAGCCATGCCCAGCCATAGGTACGCTCCCATCCTTTATTCAAATCGTCATCAAAATATCTTACTTCTGCTGCTATATTATCTTCTGTAATTGTTTCATTGATAGCCGCACGTATCATATATGCCTCCGGCAAATGCGGAAATTCTTTTAACAAACGAATCAGCATCCAATGACCATGTACGCAGGAGTGCCAGTCAAAACATCCATAAAAAGCCGGATGTAGTTTTTTAGGCGTCATTACATGATCTTTCTCTTCATGCGACGTATGATTGGTTTTGTTGGGGTATTCGCGATCAATACACTTAAGCGGTAAGGCTGCCAGTGCAGAAGCGCCTTTTTCTGAAAGTATAAAACCGGAACTATCTTTTTTTACCGAAAAGAATTCACCCTGCTGCGCGACAGCTGTAATTGAAAAAATAAGTAGCAGAAAAAAGCAGTTGTGTTTCATTTACCCAATATAAGAAATCTCTTTGTATTCTTCTACCGGGTAATAGTTTGTCAAAACCAGTTGATTCGTTTCGTAGTCACCATTACCGTTTTGTTGTCTTCCGTTTGAATAGTAAATGTGAATTTATGACCATGAAAATCGGTTGGCTTTACACCCGTTACTATTGGTATGTTACCCACATACGTAACCGTATTGATATACTTCCGCAAGCTGTCAATAGTTATATATTCAAGCACATTATTCGCGTTGATGCTAACTGCTTTGAAATTGTCGTTCAGCGATGAACCTGCGGCGACACCATTATATATTGAGTCACTGGTGATGGTAATGCTTTTGATTTTACTTTTAAGGCCATCGTATCCGCAACCTTTGCAGTCACAGGCATATGCTGAAGAAACAAAACCTGAGAAAGGGTTTTGATACGCAACACATTTATTGTACACAGTATAATAAAGCCTTATTGAGTCAACAGTTGTTGGTACACCATTATCTACTACAGTATTGCCTGAGCCGGAAGCCGAGACCAATAATTGTGCGATTTCATTATAAGGCTCGTTCGTGTCAAGGCATTTGCAACAACTCACGTATAGCAAATGAATAGCTAAAAATCCGGCGGGGAGCAGGAGTATTTTTTTCAAATTCATACCAAGCTGACAACAGAATACTATCCTTCGTTGCATCTTTTATTCTACTATCCGCAACTTTGCGTAGTTCAGCATGATCTTCTTTTCTCCATTGTGTTCAAACTTTACCGTAGCAACAGGATTGTGTGCGGCCCCTTCCATTTTTATTACTTCACCAAAACCAAATTTCTGGTGCTCCACTTTCTGACCTGCCTGCAGGTTGCTTGTATCACTGGCTATAAAGTCAGCAGATGCCTTATGCTCTACTACTTTCGGGTAAGCTGTTTTTGGAGATAAGTAGGTGGGAGTTTCCTGTTTTTTACCTGGAGGAGGCCCATATTTTTTCTCAGCCTGGTTTGCTGCCGTATTTCCCCAGCCACCACCATTCATCCTTTCAAATGCTGAACCACCAAACCCTACATTGTTACGATTGCCACCACCCGCAAAACTTCTATCAACATATTGTTCCGGTAACTCTTCTATAAAACGGCTTGGTTCATTCTGTACTAAGCTTCCAAACTTGTAGCGGGTATTGGCATATGTAATCCAGAGCTTGTGTTTCGCTCTTGTAATTACTACATAAAATAATCTTCTTTCTTCTTCCAGCTCTTCTCTTGTGTTAATGCTCAAAGCATTCGGGAAAAGCATCTCTTCTAAACCTCCTGCAAACACACAACCAAACTCTAAACCTTTTGCGGCGTGTATCGTCATCAGTTTTACAGTATCTGCATTTACATCCTTATCATCCGCGTCAGTTAAAAGAGTTATTTGCTGCAAATACGACCCAAGACTTTTATCTACCAGTTCACCATCTTCATTATCGGGGCTTTCGGTCCATTCCTTTATTGAGTTTAATAATTCCTGTATGTTTTCATAACGTTGTAAGCCTTCGGTACTCTTATCGTTGAAAAGTTCTTTTACCAGGTTTGTTTGCTTGCCTACGTGAAATGCTACTTCATATGCATTTTGTTTCTGCAGCATACTGGCAAAGCTTTTTATCATCAACACAAAATTCTCAATTGCTTCCAGTGTGCCTGCTTTGTATCCATATTGCTTTGCATTTTCCAGCACCTGCCACATGCTGATATCATTTTCATTGGCCGCCAGTACTGCTTTATCAACGGAGGTTTTACCAATACCCCTTGCAGGAAAATTAATAATACGCTTCAGCGCCTCTTCATCTCTCGGGTTAATTATGATTCTTAAATAGGCGACAAGGTCCTTGATTTCTTTGCGTTGGTAAAAGCTGATACCGCCATAAATAGTATATGGAATACCCATGCGCCGCAGGCTTTCTTCAAAAGCACGGCTCTGCGCATTGGTGCGGTATAGTATAGCAAAATCTTTATTGCTGTAGTGGTTGCGCAGTTTTTGCTCCTGTATGGAATCGGCTACAAATTTTCCCTCATCATTATCAGAAGCAGTACGGACCAGTTTTATTTTTTCTCCTTCGCTGTTTTCTGTCCACAGTACTTTAGGTATCTGTCCTTTATTTATTTTAATTACATCATTTGCTGCGTTCAGGATGCTTTGTGTGCTTCGATAGTTTTGTTCCAGTTTTATTACCGCCACATCATCATAATCTTTTTGAAACTGCAATATGTTTTGAATGGTAGCGCCACGAAAACTATAAATACTTTGGGCGTCATCACCTACCACGCATACATTTTCATGCATAGCGCCAAGTAGTTTGATTATTTCATATTGGGCCGGGTTGGTATCCTGGTACTCATCTATCAGTATGTATTTAAACTTATGCTGGTATTTGCTGAGCGATTCCGGTACGTTTTTCAATAAT
>JAEUVI010000238.1 GCA_016787105.1 Chitinophagaceae bacterium
GGACAGTATTGTGACGGCCAGGTACTAGTAATGCACGATATGCTGGGTATTAATACAGAATTTAAACCCCGTTTTTTGCGACAATACCTGAATATACACGAGCAGGTTACAGGCGCAGTGCAGAAATATATCGGAGATGTAAAGTCAAATGACTTTCCAAACGAAAACGAGCAATATTAAGTACAGAATTTCTTCTCTTTCTTCAAACTAATCACATATTACCTTATCGTATAGGTTTTATTACCTTTGCGCCTCAAATATATTATATGGATTTCTTGAAAACCCTTGGTTTAATTCAGGACAACAAAGGCGTTAGCACCGGCACAAAATGGGTTGCTTCAAAAGGTGAAAAGATTGATTCTTACTCACCGGTTGATGGTAAATTGATTGGCTCAGTAGTTGGCGCTGACAAAAACGCGTATGAGACTGTGTTGAAAAAAGCGGAAGAAGCTTTTTTGGAATGGAGACTTGTTCCTGCACCGAGACGAGGTGAAATAGTGCGTCAGATTGGAGAAGCATTAAGAGAAAAAAAAGAAGCTTTAGGAAAACTCGTTTCATATGAAATGGGAAAAAGCCTGCAGGAAGGCTATGGCGAAGTACAGGAAATGATTGATATATGCGATTTCGCGGTTGGTTTATCAAGGCAATTACATGGTTTTACCATGCACAGTGAAAGACCTGGTCACAGGATGTATGAACAATGGCATCCGATAGGAATAGTCGGAATTATCTCCGCTTTTAATTTCCCTGTAGCAGTATGGAGCTGGAATACGATGCTGGCATGGGTTTGCGGAGATGTATGCGTATGGAAGCCTTCAGAAAAAACACCGCTTTGTGGAATTGCTTGTCAGAATATAATTGCTGAAGTGTTTGCAAAAAATAATGTTCCTGAAGGTGTAAGCGGGCTTATCACAGGCGGAAGAGAAGTTGGAGAATGGATGTCAAATGATACACGGATTCCATTGGTATCAGCCACAGGTTCTACGAGAATGGGAAAAGCTGTAGGTGCTGCTGTGGGTGCAAGGCTTGGCCGCTCATTGCTTGAATTGGGAGGAAATAATGCCATTATTATTTCCAAAGATGCCGATCTCAATATTGCAATTCGTGGAGCGCTTTTCGGAGCTGTAGGCACAGCCGGGCAACGTTGTACCACTACCAGAAGACTTATCATTCATGAAGACGTCTATGATACAGTTAAAGAGAAATTAGTTACTGCCTATAAACAACTGAGTATCGGCAACCCGCTAAATGAGAAAAACCATGTAGGTCCGCTTATTGATAAAGATGCAGTAAAATTATATCTATCATCGCTGGATGCTTGTAAAAAAGAAGGCGGAAAGTTTATAGTTGAAGGTGGTGTATTGGATGGTAATGGATATGAAAGTGGCTGTTATGTAAAGCCATGCATAGCAGAAGCAGAACCGGGGTATAAGATTGTACAGCACGAAACATTTGCACCTATTTTATATTTATTGAAATACAGAACAATTGAGGAAGCAATTACAATTCAAAATGAAGTACCGCAGGGACTTTCTTCTGCAATTATGACTCTCAATCTGCGAGAGGCAGAGAAATTTTTGTCGCATGGAGGCAGCGATTGTGGTATTGCAAACGTCAATATCGGCACAAGTGGAGCTGAAATCGGTGGAGCTTTTGGCGGTGAAAAGGAAACAGGTGGTGGCAGAGAAAGTGGCAGCGATGCATGGAAAGCATACATGAGACGCCAGACAAACACAATCAACTATAGCGTGGACTTACCGCTTGCGCAGGGAATTAAGTTTGATATTTGATTTTTTTATAGCGTTATTACGTTGTATTTGTTTGATTTAGGGTAATAATCATGTATTTTACCCGTTGTTAGAGTAACCTCGTAAAAAATACTATCCGCAGATGATTAAAAAAAACATGCTGAGACTATTAGTAGCATTCGTATTTATTTTATCCTTTACTTATGGTCATTCTCAAGCCAGGTTTGGTATACTGGCGGGTCCTCATTCTGCGTCTGTCTTTGAGGATAACAGTGTTCCGGATTGGTTTACAGTACGTGATTATTACTCCAGCAGGTTTAGTTTTCACGGTGGCGTTTTTGTTGATATCCCTTTTTCACCTCAATCTCCCGTACATTTTTTTCCGGTATTGAAATACTCCGGTAAAGGAAGAAAATTTGAACCAAAATCAGGTGTTCCGATTGCATCTCATGTTACATACGTGAACAAGGAGCAATTTGTAAACTATCTTGATATCCCATTAAATATTATACTGAAATTTCCTATTGGTAAGAACTCAAAATTCGTTTTTGGTGGTGGCCCTCAGCCCTCTTTTCTTATAGGAGGAAAGGAAACAACCAAGATAATTGAAGACGATGGTTCAATAAATGTTCAAGGCAGTAAAAAACCAGAAAAAGGATCTGGTCCTGGTCAATATAAAGGATTAGACTTCGGATTGAATGGTCAGATTGGATTCGAATT
>JAEUVI010000263.1 GCA_016787105.1 Chitinophagaceae bacterium
TTTATTATGAAGGTTCTTACAATTTTCAGCATGATATGAACCCTGATGTTCGCTGGAATGCTAAAGAATCTGATCCTCCGCTGATGAAAAGAAAAGTAATCCGTGGTGGTAGCTGGAAAGATGTAGGATACTACCTCGAAACAAGCACAAGAACTTACGAATATATGGATACTACAAAATCTTATATCGGTTTCCGTACCGTGATAGATTTGCCGGCAGCTCCATCCAAAGGACGCCGTTAAAAAAAGTTAAAAAAGAGGCCGTCAACCGGCCTCTTTTTTAAAATAATTTTCTCCAACCTGCGTTTAAAGTTTATACAATCTTTAATAACCTATAAAACGAACCCTTTATGCTTTTCTTTAAAACCAAAAATGGCCAATGGTGGCTGAATTTTTTGTTTAGTTTTTTCGCTGCAGTAGTAATCATGGGAGCACTGTTTAAAATCCGTCACTGGCCTTATGCCGACGAAATGATCACAGCTGGTCTCCTTAGTGAAGTAATCGTGTTCTTACTGATGGCATTAGTTGTACCTCCACCAGAAGAATACCATTGGGAACGTTTCTTTCCAAATTTGACAGAACATCCTGATGTAGAAAAAGCCCGCACCGGAAGATTTGAAATTACACCGCTTGTTGCCGGCAATGCTGGTAGCAATGGTAATCCTGCGCTGACTAAGCTGGATGATATGCTTCGTGAAGCAGATATTACTCCTGCAAACCTTGGTCGCTTGGGTGATAACTTCAAAAAACTCGGAACAACTGTAGATAAAATGAGCGATATCACAGATGTGGTAGCTGCTACAGGCGACTATACTGCAAAAACTAAAGAAGCTTCCGCTGCACTTGGTTCAATGAAGGATGCATATTTAGGGGCTGCAAATACAGTACAGCAGTTTAATAATGCTGCTGAAGGCACAAAACAATTCCATGAGCAGGTACAGGTACTGACTAAGAACCTGTCTTCTCTCAATACAGTATATGAACTGGAATTACAGGATACTAATAATCATTTGAAGGTAATGAACAGGTTTTATGGTAACCTGGTACAGGCTTCTGAAGCAATGCAGGGCAGTGTGGACGATGCTAAAAAAGCACACGACCAGATTGCAGTACTTGCCAACAATCTTGGCCGCCTGAACCAGATTTACGGCAACATGCTGAGCGCAATGCAAGGTGGAGGCCGTGCTTAATATAGAGTAAAGGATTGTTTTATAGAAACAAAATCCGTATCCGAAATTTTTAGTCACATTACTAAAAGACAAAAACCATAAATCATGTCTATACCTCGCGAACCGCGGCAGAAGATGATTAACATGATGTATCTGGTGCTTACAGCCCTGTTGGCACTGAATGTATCTGCTGAAATTCTGAATGCCTTCAAGACGGTAAATACAAGTTTACAGAATAGTAACACAGTTGTTGCTAATTCTACAAATACCATTATGACTTCTTTGGAGGCAAAAATGAATGATAATTCGACCAAAGAGAAGGCTACATTTTGGTATGGAAAAGCAAAACAAGCAGTAGATTATACTACAGCAACTTATAATTATATCGATGGCCTGAAGACGCAAATCATGACTGAATCAAAATATGATCCGGCTTCTGGTAAAGATAAAGGTGTAGATAACCTTGATGTATCTACACGCATCCTGGTTGAGAAAGGAGAAGGAAAAAATCTTTATAATAAGCTTGCTGCATATAAAGATGATATCCTGAATAAAATTGATCCGGCTATTAAAAAGGAATTTGAAAACTCTATTCCTTTGGATCTTTCAACACCTAAATCTGAACACAAAGGAAATAAGACCTGGGAATCGGCCTATTTTCGCATGGTGCCTACTATTGCAACGCTGACTATTTTAAGCAAGTTTCAAAACGACTTGAAGAATACAGAAAATAAAATCGTTGCATATTGCCACAACCAGGTTGGAACCGTTGTATTTAAAAATGACAGCTATGCAGCGATAGTTTCTGCAGATGCTAACTACGTATTACCAGGCCAGGAAATTAATATTACTGCTGGTGTGGGTGGTTTCAGTAAAGCTGTAAAACCAAAAATTACAATTGGTGGCCAGACATTAGAGGTAGGTGATGATGGAACCGTTACAAAGAAAGTTGTTGCGGGTGCAGTTGGATCTAATTCTATCCCCGTTCACATTACCTATATTGACCAAAACGACGGTCAGGAAAAATCGGTAGATAAGAAAATAGAGTACACAGTTGGTCAGTCAAATGCTGCTGTACAGTTGGATAAAATGAATGTACTTTTCATTGGCGTAGATAATCCTCTTACTGTTTCAGGAAGTGGTAGCGCTAACCAACTTCAGGTATCAGCGTCTGGTGGCGGTGCTGTCTTATCATCTGCTGGTGGTGGCGGAAAGTACACTGTACGTGTAAACCAGGAAACTGATAACTGTATCATCAGCGTAACTACTCCGGATAAGAAAACAACACCGATTAAATTCCGTGTTCGTTCTATTCCTGATCCTGTTGCAATGATTGGTCAAAACAAAAGCGGTGATATGTCTGCTGCAGCATTTAAGTCACAAGCTGGCGTTAGAGCAATACTTGAAAACTTCTTCTATGAAACACAATTCAATGTTACAGGATTCACTATAACAGGGGATTTGGAAGGTT
>JAEUVI010000275.1 GCA_016787105.1 Chitinophagaceae bacterium
ATACTCACCACTCACCTGGTATGATTTGGCTATTGCCATATTCGCCAATGATTTATCGTCACTGCTGCCACCTTTTTCATTCAGCAATTCTTTTGCATTACTTGTTGCATCAGTCCATTTCATTTGCTGGTACTGGCTGCGCAACAAACCACGCATTGCTTCCAGCCTGTTTTCCTGGTTAGAAGTAATGCTTTTCAATTGCGCATAATAGGTCTCTGCCTTCGCATAGTTTTTCAATTCGAAGAAATAAATTCTCGCAGCCATCAGAATTGCTTTCTCAGCAAACTTATTCGGCGCCTCTGCCGCTACTTCTTCGTAACCCGACAAGGCATTTGTCCAGTCTTTTTTGCTGTTATAAATTTCGCCGCGGTAAAAATTAGCTTCCACAAAATGCGCCGGATCTGAAAAACGTTTGAGGTAATTATTAAATCCGTTTAATGCGGCATTGAAATCACCGTTCTGGTATTGCAACTCAGCAGTTGAAAAAGCAAGTGAATCTTCAGAATCTACCGACAATGGTCTTCCTGCTTTGCGCATGAAATCGGAATAGTCGCTACTTTTTCCTTCATCCACATATATCCCTTTCACACTTGCTATTGCATCTTCCGCCTCCGGAGAGTTTGGATACTGCTCAACTACAGTTTTATAATTCTTTAGTGCTTCTGCATTATTATCTGAATTATAATAAGCAATTCCCAATTTCAGGTATGCCTGTGGTTTGAGATCATTGCTACCGGTTTTTATCACATTGCTGAGATAAGGTATTGCTTCACGAAAACGCTCATCAGCAAGATAGGTATTCGCGATTTCCATATTAGCATCATCAACCAATGAAGAAGTTGGAAACTTACGGGTAAGCGTATTCATCAAACTGATCTTATCAGATGAGCTTTTTACACCTCCTACCATTGCATTCTGAAAAGTAGCATAGTCTTCTGCCGGCCAGCTCAAGCGGATCACATTATCGTACATCGCCCTCGCTTTAGTGTAATCACGCTCCATGTAATAGCAGTCAGCGCTGCGTATATAGGCATCCTGGGTCAATTGATCCGAATTTAATGCCGGCGTTTTTACAATCTGCGAAAAGAATCTTTGTGCCGCAGGATAATTTTCTTTTCGCAAATAACAATACCCCAGGTTATATTTTGCATTGATAGCATTTGCTTCTCCATCTGTTGGTGAGCCAGCACTAACATAACCGTTATAAAAACGGATCGCATCATCCAGCTTATTATTACGATAAGCTATTTCACCTTTCCAAAAGTTAACAAAAGGCAGTACATCTGCATTATTTTGATCCTTCAACGCTTTATCAAGCAGTGCATCTGCTTCAGCCAGGCGGCCATCATTGATCAGTTCAGTAGCGCGGCCAAATAAAATTCTTGGATATAACCTCTTTGCATTGGGTGTAGGGTTTTTCATTCCGTCCATCAGTGTGAGGGCATCCCGGTAATTGTTGGTATTAGTTAATACAGCAGCCAGCAGATCTTTTGCTTCGTTGCTGTATGCAGAGTTAGGATAATCAGCCTGGAAAGAACGCAGGCCGTTCAGCGCTTCATCCTGGTAACCGAGTTCATAAGACAATTTCGCATAGTTGTATTTGGAAACTTCTTTCAACCCAGGGTTACTGCTATTAGATGCGCAAAAAAGAAATGCGTTCCTGGCGTTTGATTTTTGACCTGTTTTCAGATAAGAATCTCCGAGCATATACATGGCATGCTGACTGAGGGAATCTTCTTTGCCACTTAATTGTTTAAACCCATCTATTGCTTTATTATATTGCTTGCCCTGGTAATAGCAATAGGACAATTCATACAAATCTTCTCTTCTAACTTTTTCTGACTTGGCAACATAGGCCTCAAGATAAGGCAGCGCCTTATCATATTCCTTTCGCTCAAAATAAGAATGCCCAAGCAACTGTTTCATCTCTACATCATAAAACTGGGCCTTGCCTGTTTTAATCTTTTGCTCCGCATATTTTAATGCATCCTCCTTCTTATTCTGTATATAATAAA
>JAEUVI010000325.1 GCA_016787105.1 Chitinophagaceae bacterium
AAACCCTGATTCTTTACTAAATCCAAAATCTCCTGCATCATTTTGTAACCATAGCCCCTGCCTGCAAAAGATGGATGAACTGCAACGCCGCCGAGATAAACAATATGAGAATTGCGGTATAGCTGTGGCACCAGCTTAAACATACCTGCATCAGCTACCCCATCGCTGAATACATACAAAACAGCTTTTTGCAAAAGATCAGCGTATATGGGTTGAAACAATTCCTTATCCATCATTTCGTACAAAAGAAAAGGGTTGATAGCAGGATGCATATATAGCTCATACATAAAATTAAAATCGTCACTGGTTGCTTTGCGGATCATTGCTTGTATTTATTGTTATCAAAGCCGTCGTCAAAGTTGCCAATATCAATATTATTTTCCAATACTTTATTAACGGTCTTGCTATTTATATCGGGTAAATATTTTTGACAACCGGTAATGCAAAAAAGATATTAATCCCGGCTCTTTATAAGAGCATATTCACGCAACCCATGAAAATTCATTCACCAAGGTTGCCAGATTAAAATCCAAGGAGAAAAGAAGCTGCTGGCGGCAATAGCCGGGCCTGATTTGCGTTTTAGAAGAACAATCAAGCCAAAATGAAACGATTTTTACTTCCCATACTAGTAAGCACATTGATCATTACAGCATGTGGCGATCGATCTGTTGGAAATGCAAGAGTAAATGCCCCGGCAAGCGTTACACCTGTTGTGGTTCCCCAAAAATCAACAACCCCGAACCTGTCACCTATAGCTAACCCGGCACAAACAGCGGCTACTCCAATAACCGCAACTGCCAATCTCAATCCGGCACATGGACAACCAGGCCACAGATGCGATATTGCAGTTGGTGCGCCACTGGATAGTAAGCCTGTCAATAATGCTGCCCCTGGTGTACAACAGGCGTTACCACCAGCAATTAATACTGCACCGGCAACAGTAGCTGCAGGATTAAACCCGGCACATGGACAACCCAACCATCGTTGCGACATACCCGTTGGGGCACCATTGGATAGCAAGCCGGCCGGCAAATAATTGTAATTAATTACTGAAAACCGTCTTTAACAAGATTCCAGAAATTATCCAAAGCAATGATGCGTGGCTTCAGGAAGGAGATAATTTGCGGCCAGTCGCTTTTTTTAAATACAGATACATTTTGTATTGAAATGCCGATACGGCTAAATGATTTTCCGTTTTCATCTGTTGCTGTAGCTTCCCAGTTCCATTGCTCACCCGTTATTTGCAGCAGCATCGTTTTTAATTGGTTGAACCTCTCAAAAAACTCATTTCTTGTTTCTGCATCGGGGTGGTGCAATTCGATAGCGATAGCCGCTCCTGCTCTATCAGCATCCAATCGAAAATAAATATGCCTGATGCCGGTTTTATAATTTACCCAATTGATGGGTTCACCGTCACTATTGGCAACGGGCCGCATGTATTGACCAAAGATTGTCCAGAATTCTTTTCGTAGAAGACTTGCCTCCTGCTTACTGTACATAAGTATAAAAATAAATCAGGCAAGCTCTCCAAGCCCGGTCATTTTCCCTTTTTCCGCGTCCCATATTTTCAAACGAAGACAGGCTGCTATTTCAGCAAGCTCTAAGGATGTTTTTTTGCATTGCTGCAATTCAGGAAAATGGTTCATCACTTCCGGCAGGCGGTAAAAAGGAATTTTCGAATTGAGATGGTGAATATGATGAAAACCGATATTCGCAGTAAACCACTGCATAACGGGGTTCATCTTCATATAGCTGGAAGATTCCAATGCTGCTTTTTCGTAAGCCCAGTCTTTGTTGGTAGCAAATGTTACACCCGGAAAATTATGCTGCGCATAAAAAAGATAAGACCCGATACCACAAGCTATAGTAAAAGGGATAACATACAATAACAGCCATGCCTGCCAGTCAATAAAAATGATAAGGCAAGCCGCCGCTGCAATATGAATCAGCAAAGCGATGAGGGAATCAAGATGTTTTTTGGGTGCGCTCACAAAAGACCCGATACACATCCCTACTACAAACATGGAGAGATAACCCAACCCGATTGTGAGAGGGTGACGGATAGTAAGATAAGCGGTACGTTGACGAGACGTCATTCCCGAAAATTTCTGCTTTGTGGCAATAGGGAACGATCCGATACTGGCGCTGAATAATTTTGAATTATGATTATGATGATGATCGTGGGATCTTTTCCAGATACTGGTAGGAGCCAGCATGTAAATACCAATTGAAGTCATAATTAAATTGGCTGCCGGTGATTTGGTAAGGATGGTATGATGCTGGTGATCGTGGTAAATAACAAACATACGCACCAGCAGCAGTCCTGCCAGTATACTCAAGAAAATCTTCACGGCCATGTACGGAACAAAAAGAATACCGGCAAAAGTGAGAAGAATAAACGCAATAGTGCTAAGCGTATACAGCCAGCTTTTATAGCGGTTCTCCTTCGCAAAAGGTTTTGTGGCAAGAATCAGTTGTTTTCCGCAGAGCATAGCAGTATTTTTAGAACGCTGCAAAGAAACATAAATTTAATTTACGCGGTGCGCTTATGTTTCCAGCGACGATGTGTCCATAACCATGTCTCAGGCTGTTCAATAATATCTTTTTCCAATCGTTTTGTATACAACATTGCAATCTCCCCTTCCCCGGATGTATATGGCGGCCCCGCCAGCAACTCCGCACTCAGTGTATAATACCCTCTCTTCACTTTTTTCGCGGATACATATACTACAGGATATTTTATCTTTCTTGCAATTTTATCAATTCCGGCAAAAACCGGCGTATCCTGGTTCAAGAAAGTCATCCAATAAGCCCTGTCCGGATGTGGTGTCTGATCCGCTATGAATGCAGTAGCGTTCAGTTCGTCGCGGTTTTCCATCATATCCCTGAATGTATTTTTCATTGCAATCAGCCGGGTACCAAAGCGGGTACGCATTGTGTACATCAGTTTATCAAAGTATTTATTGGCCAGCGGATGATAAATTACATATAACTGGTGCCTGCAAAGTAAGCTAAACGTATTGCCTGCCCACTCCCAGTTACCTTTATGCCCCATTGCGATAATGAAGCTTTTATTTTCTGCAGCTAATTCATCCATTAATTTTTTTGCCGAAGGCTCAAAACTGCAATGCTTCAGCATAACAGGCTTGCTTATCGTCAGTGTTTTAAACGTTTCGAGAAATAAATCACAGAAATAACGATAGAATTTTTTCATTATCCTGTTTATTTCTTCTTCATTTTTTTCGGGGAAGGAATTAAGCAGGTTTTGCTTCACCACCTTTTTGCGATAACCCAACACATAATACAGCAAAAGGAAAAAAACATCTGACAAAAGATAAAGTATCCTGAAAGGCAGCAGGGAAATTAAGTAAATGACAGGCAATGCGATGAAATAGCTTAAAGCGGCGGCCAATTTGTAAGTATTACATTTGCGATAAAGATATACTTTCTGAAGAAAAGAATGACGTCCACATTGAAATTGCCAAACCCTGCTTACATAATCGTATAAAATGAGTGGAGAAAAAAACCTAAATAA
>JAEUVI010000328.1 GCA_016787105.1 Chitinophagaceae bacterium
CGAAAAACAGAATCAATATGATTTGCAAAACGTATTCCAACATCGAGTAGCACACGTTTGCCGGTAGTATTGTGATAGGCTATTCCTGCTTCTATTAAATGGCCCGCACAGTAATCCTCATGCTTTTCCATATCGGTCCATCTTTTTTCAAGGCCAGTCAGTTCATAATAAGTATTTAAATAGCCATCGGGCAATTGCGCCGCGGCAATCTTTGCAATCCACTCATCAGCCTTTGCTTCTATTTTTGGATTAGGATTGTTTTTCAGAGAATAAGCCATTGCCTCCAACGCTTTGTATACATCAGAATCATCATAATAAACGCCCTCATGTTTTCCCGAATGTTTTGCCGCCTTTTCAAAATTGCGGATGCGGCCTGTTTTAGTTTCAGTATATAAAATACAAGCATCCAAAGTAGTGGTAGCTACCGTTTGCATCCGCTCTTTCCAGAAAGGATCGGTAATCGTTACATCTGCAAAATTTACCGGGTAAAGCTTTTGCAATGATTCTTGTGCGAAAACGCCGGAAGACAGGTTGTTTAAAATAAAAAAAACGAATAAATTTTTTATAAAAAACCGGCAAGCTAATTTCATCAGGCAACAATTTATTTATTACACAAACAATTTATGAATCAAATCTGAAAATAGTAAGTTCAACTATTTGCCTGATTAAAAAAAGAAAAACAAGTACTTTTTTCACCCATACAAAAAGCGCTCTGCATTAAATGACGGGATACTATTTTAAAGTAGTTTTACCGCATGAGTATAGAAAAAGATCCGGTAAAATATTATCAATCCCGCATAAAAGAACTGGAAGCAGTCCTCACTGATTTAAACAATGTGAAAACCAGGATAGCCTGGCTTCGCTTTGCCGCAATAGTAGCTGCTTTTCTTTCCTGCTATTTATTATGGAGTTCGGGAATATTACTTGCCATCGTCTCATTTGTACTTTTCTTTGGCTTATTTCTACGGTTGATAATACTGGATAGCAGGAACAAAGCGAAAATTGAAAATACCAATACGCTTATTCACATTAATAATGAGGAAATCAAAATTTCACAGCACGATTTCATACATCTTCCCGGCGGTGAATCTTTTTTGCCGTCCGTTCATGCTTATGCTTCCGACCTGGATATTTTCGGAAGGGCATCAATCTATCAATACATTAACCGTACAAACTCTGAACAAGGAAATAAATTACTCGCTGACTGGCTACTGCAGCCTGCTGGCGAAAATGAAATAACAGCAAGACAGGAAGCAGTGAAAGAACTATCCGCAAAAACAAGTTGGCGGCAGCAATTACAAGCTTATGGAACAAAAGACAAGATAAAAATTGCTACACAACAAAAAATAAACGATTGGATACAGGAAGAAAATCATTTTTTGGATAAAGGTTCGTGGAATGTGATCCGTTTTGTTCTTCCGGTAATAATATTAATTATACTCGGCTTTTATATTGCAGGTATCATTCCGGGACCGATATTCTTCGGTATCGCTTTCATTTTTTTTCTTATTGCAGGTGCCATCAGTAAAAAAATAATGCCGATATATGATAACCTGAATAAAATTGCAGCGCAGATTGAAACACTATCAGACAGTGCAGCATGGATTTAGGCATCTGATTTTAAATCAGGTTTATTGCAGCAACTTCGTCAGCAGTTTTATACCGGTAATAAAAAATCTTCTGCTGATATAAAACAGCTGAAACAAATACTCGATCGGTTTGATATTCGCCTGAACCCACTGGTATTTATTCCACTCAATACATTACTCTTCTGGGATCTTCAGCAGGCATTCGCATTGGAGAAATGGAAAAAACAACACAAAGAAAAAGTTGGTCAATGGTTTAATGGGTTAGGCGAATCAGAGTCTTTATCTTCTCTTGGCAACATTGCATTCAATCATCCTGACTGGTGTTTTCCGGCAATCAGTAATGAACATGGCAAGTTGCAAACCGTAGAATTAGGGCATCCATTGATTAATGAACTGAAACGTGTTAATAATTCATTTTCTACAGCAGGATTAAATCAACTGGCATTGATCACCGGATCAAATATGGCAGGCAAAAGTACATTCCTGAGAAGTGTTGGTGTTAACATTGTGCTGGCAATGATGGGATCACCTGTTTGTGCAAAATCGTTTACTATTTATCCGGTAAAAGTAATGAGCAGCATGCGCATTGCTGATAACCTGGAAGAAAGCACTTCTACTTTTTATGCGGAATTAAAAAAACTAAAATCAATTATTGAAGCAGTGAACCGCAAAGAGAAAATATTCATCCTGCTGGATGAAATACTGCGTGGCACCAACTCCTTAGATCGACATACCGGCTCAAAAGCATTGATTAAGCAATTGATACAGCAGCAGGCTGTCGGCATGATTGCCACCCATGATCTCGAACTCGCAAAGCTGGCAGCAGAATTTCCCGGAAATATTCATAATTATCATTTCGATGTACAGGTAGCCAATGATGAACTGTATTTTGATTACAAATTAAAAACAGGAATTTGCGAAAGCCTGAATGCTTCTATACTGATGAAAAAAATTGGTATTGAGATATAAAAAAACTCCCCCACTGGAAAGTGGGGGATTAACCAAAACTAACTGCTTCTTGAGAAAGTATTATGAGATAAGAACTAATAAAATACCTATTGATGATGTAAAGATGCGACTGAATTGGGCTGAAGTCAAGCGGATTTCGGTGAACAGGCTGATTTTTTGAATGAACTGGCTAAAACGATAGGTGAAATGTGTTTTAAGGGAAAAGTAAAAACCAGTTGGAAGATCCGTCGGTCGCTATCCTTTGTTCTAAAGCTCATTAATTAAAACTGCTCAGGTATATAGCCACACACTGAAAATGACCATAAAAAAAAGCGTCGCTAATCCGACGCTTTTTTACAAATATTTTGCTCCTTATTTTATTTAAACAATCTCCAGATATCCAGGCCAAGTGCATAAGCCATCAATCCGAGCAACAAAATCATTCCAACCATTTGTGCATACTCTATGAATTTATCGCCGGGCTTGCGACCGGTAATCATTTCAATCAAAGTAAACAATGCGTGGCCGCCATCCAACGCAGGTATCGGCAATACGTTCATGAATGCAAGAATGATTGAAAAAATTGCCGTAAGCGTCCAGAAACTCTGCCAGTCCCATACACCGCCAAATGTGTTACCAATACTTAATATACTGCCCAGGGAATCCTGCACCTTCACTTCTTTGGATGTAAATAATTGTCTCAGGTTCTGAACATATTTTCCAAGTGTTTGCCAGCAACGGTTAAATCCTGCAGGAATAGATTCTAAAAATGTATAGCTAATCTTTTTGCTTCCCAATACATTCATCATGGATTTAAACTGAACCGCACTTTCGCCTGCTTTTGAAAAATTAACCTGTGCTGAAACAGTATCTGTACCATTTCTCAAAACCTTTACCGTTACTGTTGTGTCTTTAAGCGTACCAATTTTGAAAAGATCTGATGAATATTTTATCGGAGTATCACCAATGCCAATCAGGGTATCTCCTTTTGCAAAAGTGCCGCCGGTAATTTTTCCGCTTTCCTTTATAGAATCAATAATCAACGGATATCTTACATAGGAAAAACCACCAAGTTTATTCTTGTTGAGTTGACCTATAAAACCTTCCGGCAAAGGAAGCTTGATTGTACTTCCGTTTCTTTCAATTGTTATTTCTTTTGCTTCGTTCGTAATTATTTCAGCACCCACAGTTCCAACTTTCTCTATTGGGTTTCCTCCAACTGCAACAATCTTGTCTCCATCCTGTAACCCGATTTTTTTTCCAAGGCTATCAGCATATACTCCATATTTTAAATTAGCAGTGGGTACATATTCTTCTCCCCACACCCACATAATTGCGATGAAAATAACTATCGCCAAAATCACATTCACTGTTACACCACCCAGCATGATTATCAAACGCTGCCAAGCGGGCTTGCTACGAAATTCGTATGGTTGTGGAGGCAGTTTTAATTGCTCTTTATCCATGCTTTCATCTATCATCCCGGATATTTTTACATACCCGCCAAATGGTACCCAACCCAAACCATATTCAGTTTCACCAATTTTCTTTTTGAATAATGAAAACCATGGATTGAAGAATAAATAGAATTTTTCAACACGGCATTTAAACCATCTTGCCGGTAAAA
>JAEUVI010000037.1 GCA_016787105.1 Chitinophagaceae bacterium
GTGCCCGGCAACTTATTCAGCCGTACAGATATTATCCGTACACAACGTGGGTTAGGCCAATTACAATATTTTAACCAGGAAACAATTGCACCAAGTGTGGTTCCTAACCAGGATGATGGTACAGTAGATATTGGTTGGAAAGTGGAAGAAAAATCTTCTGACCAGTTAGAGTTATCTGCCGGCTGGGGTGGTGGTATCGGTCTTACCGGTACGCTGGGTGTTACGTTTAATAACTTTTCAATTAAAAACATTTTCAATAAAAAATCATGGGATCCGCTGCCGCAGGGGGATGGACAGAAATTGAGTTTGCGTTATCAATCCAATGGCCGTGCATTCCGTTCTTACAATTTCTCCTTTACAGAACCATGGCTTGGCGGCAAGAAGAGAAACTCGCTTACCATGAGTGTATACAGCAGTAAATTTTCTAACGCTTACGATTACCTGACGGGAAGAATTGATAAAAAACGATCAGACACCAACTACCTTAAAACATTAGGTGTTTCCCTTTCATTAGGCAAACAATTGAAATGGCCGGACGATTATTTCACACTGGTATATGGCATCAACTTTACGCAATATGATTTGCGCAACTATCCGATTTTTGAAGGATTAAGCAATGGCCGCTCTACCAATATCAGCTTCAAACTGGCATTGCAGCGTTCATCTGTATTCGATCCTATTTTCCCACGCAGTGGTTCCAACTTCCTGGCAAGTGTACAGTTTACACCGCCGTATTCATTGTTCAACCCGGATGTAGTGGGATCATCTAATCCATATAAAAACCCGGAGTATCATAAATGGCGTTTCAATGCAGAATGGTATGTGCCTATAGGTAAACCTGGTGGAGAAGATAAAACGAGACAGCTTGTAATGAAGATAGCCGCGAAGTACGGCTTCATGGGCAGGTATAACCGTGACCTGGATTTTTCACCATTTGAACGATTCCAGTTGGGTGATGCCGGTTTGACAAACAACTTTGGTCTATTAGGTTATGATATCGTGGCGCATCGTGGTTATCCTGTATATTCAAATTCTGATCCTACAATTAACCCCGACCAGACCAGCACCAGCCGGTTCTTTACGATATTTAATAAATACCAGTTGGAATTGCGTTATCCTGTTGTGACCAACCCTGGAAGTACTATTTATGCCCTCACGTTCTTTGAGGCAGCAAATGGATGGTATGACTTCAAAGATTACAACCCATTCCGTCTGCGCCGTAGTGCCGGTGTTGGTATGCGTTTCTTCCTGCCGATGTTTGGTTTACTCGGGTTTGACTATGGTATCGGTTTCGACAGGTTTAAGGCTGGCAGCACAAGCCTGAAGGATGCAAGCAGGTTTACATTTATGCTGGGGTATGAACCGGAATAATTAATTATTATCCTGAACAAAAGAATAAAACCTTTTTACTGTAAATTCCATCTGACTATTTAAATCAAATAAATTTTCTACAGATGAAAAAAATATTGCTTCTCATATGCTGTGCAGGGTTACTTACCATCGGCGCCAATGCCCAGAAATATGCCATCATCGATACAAAGTACATACTCGATAAATTACCAGAGTATAAAGCTGCACAGGTAAGGCTGGATGATGTGGCTGCAGGCTGGCAGAAGGAAATAGATAGTATGCAGGCGGAACTGGATCGGATGTACAAAGATTATGAAGCGGAACAAGTGATGCTGAGCGAAGAACTGCGCAAAAAAAGAGAAGATCAATTATTCATAAAAGAAAAAAACCTGCGCGACCAGCAACGTAAACGCTTTGGTTTTGAAGGCGATCTGTTTAAGAAAAGGCAAGAACTCATCAAACCCGTGCAGGACAAGGTTTACAGCGCAGTACAGAAGATTGCAACACAGCGCGGATACGATTTTATTTTAGACAAAAGTGAGGGAATTACCATTATCTTTGCCGACCCCAAATTAGACAAAAGCGAAGATGTGTTAAGGGAACTGGGAGTAAAATAATCCTGTTAAAAAAAAGTTTAAGGCAACCAAAACTGAACATAAGGAATCTAATTAAAACAACAATTTTTAAATTAAACATGAAAAAGATTATTGGTGTATTTACGGTAGCGTTGTTTTTAGCTGCTGCAAACAATGCTTCGGCTCAGAATAAATTCGGTCATATCAATGCTGAAGAAGTAGTAAGCCTGATGCCGGAAATTGCAAAAATTGATACTGTACTTCGTAAGTTCCAGGCAGACTCATTAAACTCAACATTGACAAGCCTTGTACAAGAGTATACTTATAAAGACAGCTTATTGAATAAAACTGACACTTCGAAAATGCCTGCATCTATCAAAGCACAATACAGGCAGGATTTGGAAAACCTTGCTTACCAGGTTCAGAACTGGCAGGGTATTTCTCAGCAGATCATGCAACAAAAGCAAGCACAATTGTACCAGCCGATATATGTAAAAGTGAAAAATGCAATTAATGCTGTTGCAAAAGAAAAAGGATATGGTTACATCTTTGCTACAGAAGCGCTGATTGTAGCCCCACCTTCAGATGATATTTTACCATTGGTAGCAGCAAAGCTTGGCGTAAAAGTTCCTGCAAATCGTAATACGCAGAAATAATTTTATCGCGATAAAAAATTTATATCCGCCCCGGCTAAACCGGGGCGGTTTTTTATTGCCAGCCTTTTACTTTTTCATTTTCACTTTTGATTCTACATAGCATTACTTTTGCTCATGCAAAAAGCTGCACCCATTGGTGTTTTTGACTCAGGATATGGTGGCCTCACCGTACTCAAAGAGATAATCAGCAAGCTTCCGCAGTACGATTACATATATCTTGGCGACAATGCGAGAGCGCCTTATGGCAACCGATCTTTCGATACAGTTTACCACTATACTTTGCAATGCGTACAATGGTTTTTTGATCAGGGCTGTTCATTGGTTATCCTGGCATGTAATACAGCTTCCGCAAAAGCATTGCGAACTATTCAACAAAATGATTTGCCACGCATAGCGCCGGATAAAAGAGTGCTGGGCGTAATAAGACCGACAACGGAAGTGATCGGAAACCATAGTGAATCGCAAAGTGTTGGCGTGCTGGCAACAAATGGAACAGTGTTATCCAATTCATACCCGATAGAGATAGCAAAGTTTTTTCCTGAAATAGTTGTGCACCAGGAAGCATGCCCGATGTGGGTGCCCCTCGTAGAAAATAACGAATACAGCGGCCACGGTGCAAATTTTTTTGTAAAGAAAAACCTCACTGCTATTTTTAAAAAGGACCCGAAAATTGATGTGATATTGCTGGCCTGCACACATTATCCCTTGCTAAGGGGAAAAATAGAAGAATACCTGCCAGTTGGTGTAAAATTAATTTCGCAGGGAGAAATAGTTGCGGAAAGCCTTGCAGATTACCTGGCCCGGCATGCAGAAATGGAAGCAAGCTGCAGCAAAAATGGGAAGCGATTTTTTTATACAACCGACTCTACTGAAGATTTTGATAATCATGCTACTACTTTCTTTGGTGAAACTATACAGTCCCGGCATCTGGATCTTTCGTGAGGTAAAATACTGCCGGGGGTGTGATTTTCTGACTTTCGACTACTACTTCTGACTTTCTTCCCTTACCTTTGCCGTCCTTTCACAAACCACGGGTGTGGTGACCTGTAGGTGAAATGAAAAAGGCGTGTTCTCCCGCGTCATTCAAAAAAAGTGAAAAAGTAAAAAATTATGAAACGTACATTCCAACCACATCGCCGTCGCCGCAAAACTGTTCATGGTTTTCGCAAGCGTATGCAGACTGCTAATGGCCGCAAGGTATTGGCTAGCCGTCGTGCAAAAGGCCGTAAGAAACTCACAGTTTCTTCTGAGAAAAAATTGAAATAAAAGTCCATACAAGCCTTTCTGAAAAGGAAGGTTTATGAACTCACTATATTTTTCAAATAGCTCCGTTATAGGAGCTATTTTTGTTATCTGTACTGTGGCAAAGCAATTCACATTAGGAAGAAACGAGCGGCTCAAAAGCCGGAAGCAGATTGAACAATTGTTCAAGGAAGGGAAAACATTCAATACTTTTCCTTTCCGGATTTTTTATACGCAAACTCCTGTTTCTTTAATTAATAATCAGTCATTAACCAATTTGCAATTTGGTGCTGCAGTGAGCACAAAGAATTTTAAAAGGGCCACAGATCGAAACCGGATTAAAAGGCTGACAAGAGAAGCATGGCGCATACAAAAAAAAGAACTGGAAGTATTATTGAAAACTTCGGACAAACAACTGAATGTTTTCTTTATTTATACAGCAAAAGAACTTCCTGAGTATAATTTTGTTTATGAAAAAGCAGGTTTTGTAATCAGTAAATTGATAAAGATTATCAATGAAAACAATTCTGTGGGTTCTTAGTCTCCCGTTTATCGCATTGATAAAAATTTATCAATGGGTCATTTCACCATGGCTGGGTTCGCAATGCCGGTATAGGCCTACCTGTTCAAAATATTCATTGGAAGCATTTCAGAAATATGGTGTGTTTAAAGGACTGTGGCTTACCGTAAAAAGAATTGCCCGCTGTCATCCGTGGGGAGGAAAGGGGTATGATCCGGTGCCGTAGTATAGAGTGGGAACTAAGATTTTTGAGGAAGAATTGTACAAAAAAACCGCTCCACAATACTGCAGAGCGGTTTATGATATAGCGTTATAATTATTTATTTAGAAGCGGCATCAAAATGCTTGGCCACTTTACTCCAGTCAATCACATTCCAGATTGCTTTTAAATAATCAGGGCGTTTGTTCTGGTATTTCAGGTAGTACGCATGTTCCCATACATCTACTCCGAGTATTGGTGTACCCTTTACTTCTGCCACATCCATCAATGGATTGTCCTGGTTGGGGGTAGAAGAAATTTCCAGTTTGCCGTCTTTTACAATCAGCCAAACCCAGCCGCTGCCAAAACGGCCTGCACCGCCTGCAGCAAATTTTTCCTGGAAGGCTTCAAAAGAACCGAATGTGCTTTTGATTGCATCTCCCAGTTTTCCGGAAGGAGCACCGCCGCCTTTAGGGCCAAGTATTTCCCAGAAGAAACTATGGTTCCAGTGACCGCCGCCATTATTACGCACCGCAGGGCTGATGCTACCCGCAGCTTTTACCAGTTCTTCCAGCGATTTGCCTTCATTGGGTGTACCAGCGATTGCTTTATTGAGATTATCAACATATGCCTGGTGATGTTTGCCATGATGTATCTGCATGGTCAGCTCGTCTATATGCGGTTCCAAAGCGTTGTATGCATATGGAAGCGCAGGTAATGTAAATGCCATAACTAAATTGTTTTCATTTAAAATGATAGAATTCAATAAGGATAACAAATTTATGCCACATCGGTTGATTTTGAGTTTAATTCTTGTTTACGAAATGAAGAAAATGTTTGGTTAGTGGGGAACAGGTAAGTTGCACCGAGCTGCTTTGATCGAAAAATATTTTCTTTTCTACCCTTTGATATCAGCTTGAAAAGATAAAAAGAGAGGCAAAAACATCAATATGGTAATTCAAAAGCGTAAACCTGTGTTTACAGAAACTATAGTAGAAATATTTTTTTAAAACATATAAACCGGAAGCTGCTACTGCTTGGGCAACTTTACGTGGCTCCAGTTTTCACCGGTTTTGATGCGGTGAATCTGCATATCTGATACATTGTATTTATCGGCAATTTCACGAAGCGTCTTTCCTTTTGCAAGCATCTTTTTTATCACCAGCACTTTAGCTTCTGACAATTTGGACCAGGCAATATTGTGCTTTAGTTTTCTTTCTTTTAATGCGGCAATCACCACCGGGTTTCGTTTGTTGTGCTTCGTTACTTCTTCCTGTGTTGCCCACCTGAGGTTGCTATACCTGTTGTTTTCTTTATTGTGATCGAGATGAATGATGAATTTCTTTTTTGCACCTGGCTTTGGCAGGAAAAATTCAGCAACCATTCTGTGTATCAAAGCCGCGAAATGTGTGTTTTTCATCTTTTTTCGCCAGATGGGGTAGCCGCCTTGCCTGCTAAAGCGAAGCAGGAAACCATCTTCAATCTTATTATTATATTTTACTACGCGCCCATAATTTGAAATTGCATATTTATACCATACCGAACCACGGGATTCATGGCCTTTTAAGTCC
>JAEUVI010000389.1 GCA_016787105.1 Chitinophagaceae bacterium
CAGATAGTTTTTGTGTAATTAAGATAGGGAAAAAGAACTAAAATAGTGAATAGTCAATAGTCGGTAGTACAGAGCCAGGAGTGATTGATCAATTATCAGCCACTAATTCACCATTCACCTTTCTCTCACTCGTTCATCATCTTTTGCAGTTTCCTGGTAAGTATAAAAAGTATCAATGCCGCGATGCCACACATGAATACGAACAACATAAAGAAATCGTACAGGTTACTCATATGATAACCAAGAAAACTGGTTGTACTTCCTTTCTCAGGATATAATGCACTTAACGATCCTGCTATTTTATTTCCAAATGCGTTGGCCGTAAACCATACAGCCATTAACAGCGATGCAAATTTCAATGGCGATAGTTTATTTACCAATGATAAACCGATTGGTGATAAGCATAGTTCACCAGCTGTATGCAGGGCGTATAAAACGGTCAGCCATATCATGCTTACTTTGATGCCGGGCTGTGCGCTTTTTACTCCCCACGCTATCCATAAATAACCGAGCGCAACAAAGAAAAGCCCCAATGCCATTTTTGTTGGCGAAGTAGGTTCGTTTTTGCCAAGCTTCAGCCAGAACCAGGCAAAGAAAGGTGCAAACAAAACAATGAAGATTGAGTTAAGAGACTGGAACCAGCTTGTTGGTATTTCGCTAATACTTACATTGTTCATATCAAATGCAATAAGAAAGATATTGCCGGCAATAATAGCAGCGGTTAAAAGGAACAAAAGAAAAAATATGGTTAGCCGCAGTGTTCTATCAACTGGTGAAGAAAAATTCCTGGCAGTTCTTTTAAATAAAGTAAATATATAGTACATGAAAGCAGCGGAAAGTGTATAAAGAACCCAGGAAGGGATTTTCAAACCCAGGAAGCGATCCGTTTGTTCTTCTGCAAAGAGTACCAGCGAAGCTCCCGTTTGTTCATATGCGCCCCAGAAGAAGATAACAAAAAAGCAAACTATGGTAATAACAGCTACTTTATCTTTCTCTTTTTTTGTAAGTGATTTATCCGAATAAATAATGAGGGGTATAATGATAAAACAAGCCATCAGCAAATAAATCATATAGCTGAAAACCTTGGCATCAATATAAAACAATCCCACTATAACAGCTGAGATGATTGCGAGACCAATAACAGTAAATGGTAATGATAGAAATTTCTTCGGGCAATCAGCAGGTATCATTCCCAGTGTTTTCTTATCCGGGTCCAGCACATATTTTTTATGAAACAGCAATTGTACAATAACGCTTATAACCATTGCTATACCGCCTACCAGGAATGCCCATTTAAAATCTGCCGGATTGCCGGTATTGCCTACCAATCCGCAAACAAGTGGTCCTATTGCGCCACCGGTATTTATACCCATGTAAAAAATAGTGTAAGCTGCATCTTTTCTGTGATCGCCATGGGGATATAGCTGGCCGACCAAAGAAGATATATTGGGTTTGAAAAATCCGTTACCTGTAATCATGAATCCAAGGCCTGAATAAAAAAATGCCTGTGCCAAACCAGGTGAGCTTTGGTATAGTGAACCACAGAAAAATAGAAACACTTCACCAATAGCCATAATAATACCACCTGCAATAATAGAACGCTGATTGCCCCAGTAGCGATCGGCAATATAACCACCTATCAGTGGAGACAGGTAAATCATACCGATATAACTCCCGTAAAGATTAGATGCGAATTTATTTTCAAACAGCAAGGCCTGTGTCATGAATAAGAAAAGCACAGCACGCATGCCATAGAAATTGAAGCGCTCCCACATTTCCGTTGCAAAAAGAATATATAAGCCTCTTGGATGCCCTTTAGTGGTGGATTGCTGAGTCATGCAGCAGATATAGTTTGGTTAAATAAATCAGAGTGAATAACCGATAGTTGCCCAAAGTAATAAAATTCAATCATATAAAAATAAATGCACGGTACTTTGGTAAATGTGCCGATATTCGCAACGGAATATTTAATCAACTGTAAGATCATGCGTATCCTTTTGTTAGGCTCTGGAGGCAGGGAACATGCCCTTGCCTGGAAAATCAATCAAAGCGTTTGGGCAAATCCTTTATACATTGCCCCGGGCAACCCCGGCACTGCAGGCTGCGGCATCAATGTAAATCTTGATATAAATGATTTTGAAGCAGTCGGTAGTTTTTGCATCAATGAAAAAATAGAAATGATTGTTGTCGGTCCTGAAGAACCATTGGTAAAT
>JAEUVI010000391.1 GCA_016787105.1 Chitinophagaceae bacterium
GAATTCAAAAGGCATTTTATGCCATTGTGTACCGGCGATTGTTTCGTTCGTAGTAATGTGCAGGTAAGTAGCAGTAGGAGATACAGCAAGATTTTTTGGAATGCTTGTATAATTATTTTCTTTTGTTGATCCGGCTATTTCAATATGCCCGAATAGTTTTCCTTCTTTAATCGCTTTGCTGCCCCATGTGCCAGTATCGGTATAGGCGGCGCTGTCGTTTTCATTCAGGAGGTTCATTGGTACCTGCATGAACTGTGTAGTGGCTCCACCATGCAGAAACAATACTTCATGGTCGCTGTCGAGGTTCATCAGTTCTTTAACTAATGACACTGCTTCATCCATCACTGCCTGGAATAAGGAAGTACGGTGGCCTATTTCAAGAATGGATAACCCTGTATTATTAAAATCAATTACTGCGCGGCTTGCTTCTTCAAATACTTCTTTGGGAAGTACCGATGGCCCTGAATTAAAATTATGTATCACCTGTGTCAACTGTTTCACTGTTTAGCTTTTTAAAAAGAGATGCAAAGAAACAAAATTACAGGCAAATGAGGGTTCGCAAGGGTGGAAACCGGGCTATAACTATTGAATCGCATATTGATTTGGACTGTAATCTCACGCAGCGGACAAAAAAATAAAAAACGGCGCAGTTGTATTTGCGCCGTTGCGTGAAAAAACCTGGGTTCGGCAGGT
The DNA here is from genome assembly GCA_016787105.1 of Chitinophagaceae bacterium. Taxonomy (GTDB): domain Bacteria; phylum Bacteroidota; class Bacteroidia; order Chitinophagales; family Chitinophagaceae; genus JAFDYH01. The sequence goes on from JAEUVI010000391.1 coordinate 694, forward strand.
TCTAATCTGTTACAACAAATTTTTGCGGAGTCTTTCTGTACCGGCCATTCAATTTTATGAAATACATTCCGTTGTGGAGCCGATCTGTTTGAATGAATTGTGAACCGGTAAATTTATATTTCTGGATAATACGGCCACTTACATCGGTGATGACAGCTTCAACAGTTTCATTACTTCCTGTTCTAATCATTACCTGCTGGCCTTTTCTCACCAGTGTTGGCTGTATTTTCAATGCAGCGTCATTCTTTTCGTCTGCATTTGTATTAGCAGTAAGGTTTATAATGCGTGCCCCACCGGTTACAGTAATGTTGAATACATCTGTAAGACAGCTTACATTATCTGTTACACTAATAGTCGAATTAACAGTCGGGCTCACTGAAATACTTCTTGTTGTACTGCTGCTGCCTTGCCATATGTATGTTGTTGCAGGCCATGAAGCAGTCAATTGCGTGGGTGTACCAGGTTCTATCGAAATATTTGTTGTCTTGTTTACATTTTTCATCAGTGAAAACTGGTCAGAGATAACACCTGTGCGGCGGATAAATTTTGCATCGAGCCGGTTATCTTCTATTTCAAAATACAAAGTACCACCATCATTGAAAGAGAATGGCAATGCATTGTGCGGGTAACCGCTTTGTATACCACCGCTTGCACCTGCAGAGCCTGCTACCACATATACAGTACCATGATTTTGTCCGTCTACAGTTGTATACGGACAGGAATTGGCAGAACCATCATATTTTCCGCTGCTGCTGCTCAGTGTATGTGTCGCTGCATTGAAGGATGCTTCATTGCCATAATAACCATTTAATAAATAGGAACGTTCATAGTTATGACTATGGCCGCAGATAATCAAATCAACACCCATGCGTTCCAATATGCGGATAAAATTCTGCCGCATTGAAATCAACTCAGTTTCCGTATCGGAGTTATGGCTTCCCATGGTATAAGGAGGGTGATGCCAGTAAGCGATGACCCAAGGTTTTGTATTCGCTTCAAGATCCTGCTTTACCCATACGGCCTGTGCGCCTGTTGTATCATACAATCTTGTTGTGCCACTGTTTTCCAATCCATAAGAATCCAATGATAGGAAATGAATATTTCCCCAATCCCATGAATAATACGCTTCGGTACCGGAAGCTACACCGCCACATTGTGCAGCAGATGGATTGGAGAAAATAGAATAATACGGAATATTATGATCTACCTGGCGTGCAGCAGTATTGGCATAATCATGATTGCCGGGAGAAGGGAATAGCTGGTGATTTTTTAAAATATTGGAACTGTAAATATTAAAATATTGCGACTGGTATTCATTGTCCGTGCCACTGTTATACGCATTGTCACCAAGCAGCAACAATACTTCCGCAGGATTGGAACCTGCATAATTGAGATAAGAAGTTAATGTGCCGGACTGGTAAGAATTATCGTTTCTGCCACAGTCGCCAAAAGCTGCAATGCGTATTTTTCTTGTGGTGCCAGCGGGCGGCGCAGTGATAAAGAAATTATCATTTCCGCTTTGCAGGGATTGTGTGCTGCTGCCAAAGCGGTAATAATATTTTGTATCTGGCATAAGACCTGTGATACGTATTTCATGTTCTGTTACGGATGCGGCATCATCTACTACGGTTGGATAAGAGCCGAAAGCTGTTCCTACTTCCAGCCGGCTGTTGGTAGCAACATCTGTGCGCCATCTTAGTGTTACTTCAGTCTGGTTGCCCATCTGCAAATATGGGCCCCGTGTGAGTGATGCTGATCCGCCTGTAGAACTGCCATTGCCAATTAATTCAAGATCAAAACTCAGATCGGAACTGGTAGCAGCATTCTGGTGTATTTCCACAGCAATAGTATTATTTCCATTTACAAAGAACGATGAGGAAAGTGAAACGGTTTGAGCAGTTCCTCCATCATCACTTGCGGCGCTGGATGCGAGTGTCGCGTTCGTAACAGTTCCGGTCGGCATATTTGTGCGGTAGCGTTCTGTTCCGTTAATGTACACTACAGCACCATCATCTCTTTTTATGTTCAGAGTAAAATTGGTATAAGAAGTAGCTGAAGGTATTGCCACTGTTTTTCTGAAATAGGTAGTAATGTATTTACTGTTTGCATTGGTACCATAGCTAACGATTGTTGCTTCATCACCGTCACCATACCCAAGTTGTGCATTGCCACTGGCCCATGCTGCATCGTTGAATGCTGATGCACTCCATGCTGTACCCTGGTTGCTTCCGTTGTCAAGATATTTCCAGGAACTGTTATACGGAATGACAGTAGCGGTAGGAGGAGTGTTTGGTACAGGAATACCTGTTATTTCCAAATCAAAGCTCAAGTCGGTGCTGTTAGCAGCATTCTGGTGCACTTCCACAGCAATAGTATTATTGCCTTCGGCAAACGCATTCGCCGCTAAAGTTGCAGTTTGCGCGGTAGCGCCATCATCGCCTGCAGCAGTTGATGCAAGTGTAGTGTTTGCAATGGTCCCGGTTGGCATATTATTCCGATATACCTCTATATTATTAATATAAATAACCACACCATCGTCCCGCTTTACATTTAAAGTATACCCGCTGTACTGCGCCACATTTGTAATACTCACTACTTTTCTGAAATAGGTAGTAATGTATTTACTGTTTGCATTGCTGCCATAGCTAACAATTGTCGCTTCGTCACCATCGCCATATCCAAACTGTGCTGTGCCTACGCGCCATGCAGCATCATTGAACGATACCCCACGCCAGTTAGAGCCCTGGTTGCTACCATTATCAAGGTATTTCCATGTACTGTTGTATGAAAGTAAAGCGCCTGAAGGTGGCGGTACAGTTATTACGGTTGCAGTTAATTCCAAATCAAAACTCAGGTCGGAACTATTCGCTGCATTCTGATGCATCTCAACAGCGATGGTATTACTGCCTTCAGTAAAAGCGGATGCAGGTAATGTTACTGTCTGTGCAGTAGCGCCATCGTCGCTGGCTGCGCTTGAAGCAAGTGTTGTTCTTGATATAGTACCTGTTGGCATGTTATTGCGATATGCTTCCGTACCATTGATGTAAATGACCACACCGTCATCTCTTTTTACATTCAAAGTATAGCTGCCATTTTGTGCAGCATTGGTAATATTGATTGTCTTTCTGAAATAAGTAGTAATGTATTTGCTGTTTGCATTACTACCATAGCTAACCACCGTTGTTTCATCGCCATCTCCGTAACCGAGTTGAGCATTGCCTGCAGACCATGCAGCGTCATTAAAGGAAGATGCCCGCCAGGCTGTACCTTGATTGGAGCCATTGTCAAGGTATTTCCAGTTTGAACCGTAGGGGATGATTGTTGTTTGAGCAGATGCTTCTTTAATAGCAATTGATGCTATCAGTAACAGGATGATTTTATGCATAACAGTTCGTTAAGGGATTATGGAGCAAAAAAAGTTACCCTCGAATAAAATCTATTTTATGCAACCTGTAAATTTTTTTATTGAAAATTAAGGGTATTTGCTTAATGATAATTATCAATTTCTTTTATAGCAACAGTTTTACTCATGCTCTCTTTCAGTTGCAGTACTATTATTCCATGCAGCATTAAGTTCTTCAAACTCTTTCAGATCTTCTTTATTAAACTCTTTATTCACAAGTTTGGTAAGATCTGGTTGTCCTGCATTTACCCACGCAGTATACCAGAGAGAGGCAACAGCATAAACAGATTGCCGCATTCTTCTTTCCACCATGCCTTTTAGTTTTTCATTGTAGGCATTGGAATATGCAGCTGAATATTGTCTTATGATAACACCATTTCTTTCTTCAAATGAAAATTTTTGATCCACGGGATATGTTTTGCTTAATTCCTTTTCAAATCGCAATACAGTATCCGCTGCAGCACCGCTTTCCAATACACGTGCCCAGATAAATTCGGCAGGCTTGTTTATATATTCCGCTTTACCGATAAAAAAATCCCATTCTTTTTCAGCGAGCAATTCCGGTATACGGCTTTCCCAAAAACCATGGATGCCTTTCTGATCAGAGTACTGTCCGTTGTGATTGCTACAGGCATGAAGCGGTACATGCAAATCGGCAATATAATGTCCGAGTTCAGCAGATAGTTTTAAAATCTTTGCCTGGTTTTTTTCTTTAAAGGCGAATGTTAATCGTTGCAGCATAACCTGCACCCACCAGGGCCCGATACCATATGCCTGTAAACTGTCTTCCGAAAATTTTGTAACGGCATCATTCCAATTATGTGGCAAATCGGTATATGGATATTTGCCATAATGATCGATATCTATATAATGCCGGGAGCCTTCGTAAGGCAATGCATATCTTCTTTTGTCCGGGTCTACTGCATGCTCTGTAAGAAAATCTGAATTTGATTTATACAGCGCCATCATTTGCGGAGGTAATAAATAGATGGCATAGTTATTTATCTTCTTATGGCCATAAAAGCCCCAACAGAAACAATGCTGATTGATTAAAGAGAGCAGCAGTATGAAAACTATTTTTTTCATTTCTTTTCTTCAGTCTCATCCAGGTCTACCACACCACCCGTAACCGCGTACTTCATTGCCTGGCCCGCCGAGATAGACTCAATAGGTTTTACTCTTTCTCTAGGCAGTATATATAATTGACCGGCAAAATTGTAAGATTGTGGCACATATACCGCGATTGTACTGCTGCCCAGTTCAAATTTTTCCATTTCTTCATCTGTAATGAAACCTACAATCCATACATCATTGGCGAATACATTTATCAATACTGATTTATTAAACTTCCGTTTATCGCCGGCAAATGCTTCAAAGAAATCTTTTATAGAAGAATAAATAAATTTGATACCAGGTGTTTTTTCCAACCAGTGATCAAAAAATTCAATCAGGCCACCCATTAAATAATTGGAGCTTACCCAACCTACCAGTATCACAAATACTATGATAATGACAAAACCAAGCCCGGGAATATTAAGATAGGGCCGCAAAATACCATCTACCTTATCAAACAACCAGTAGAGCAGGTAAGCGGTTATACCAATGGGTGCAAGAATGATAATACCCTGTATAAAATAATTGAAGATTTTTTTCAGTGTGCTTTTGCCTCTTTTGGATGGCCCCATAGTTTCGTATTTGAAGCAAATGTACTAATGCGGCGATGAACGCCTGTTATCGCAAATGTGTCCTATAAATCAGTACGCTTTTATAATAATGAATGTTCGTTTTTATAACTCGAACTTTTTTTGAACATTCAGAATATTTTCAGGGTTCATTCGTCTGCCGCAGGGAAATGTAAAAAAATTGTTACGAAAGGTAGTATTATTGGATGGAAACTTTGGTTACGAAAAAAGTTTCCATAGTTTTGCTCCCGATTTTTTAAGGCTATGGATCAGCAGCAACGAATTGTACAGAAAGCCCACGAAATGTTTATGCGTTTTGGCATCCGTAGCGTCAGCATGGATGAGATAGCGGCACAACTGGGGGTAAGCAAAAAAACTATCTACCAGTTTTTTGCAGATAAAGACGCATTGGTAGAGGCGGTTATAGACATCGAAATAAATAGTAATGAGCGGGAGTGCATGGGCAATCAGTCCAAAAGTGAAAACCCGATTCACGAAATATTCCTAGCTGTAGATGATGTGATGGAGATGCTGAAAGTGATGAACCCGACACTGGTTTACGATTTGCAGAAGTATCACGAAGCTGTTTTCAGAAAACTGAATGATCATAAGAATAAATTTTTTTATAAACTCACCCGTGATAACCTGGAGCGGGGAATAACAGAAGGGTTATACAGGCCGGAAATAAATACGGATATCCTTACCCGTTTGAGGCTTGCTACCATATTTTTAATGTTCAATCCTGAAATGATGGCGCAGGGGAAAAACTCGCCCGGCGATTTTATCAAGGAAATAACCATGAATTTTTTATACGGACTTGCTACGCCAAAAGGAATAAAACTGATTCAGAAATACACACAACAAAGACAAAAACATCTTGAACATGAAGAAAGCAGGAAATAAAAAATGGCTTTGGATTACCAGTCTGGCATTACTTCCATTTGCTGCAATGGCGCAGGATTCAGCTACAACTGTTCACAGCTTTTCGGTTCAGCAGGCTGTAGATTATGCAAAAAAGCATAGCGTACAGGTAAAGAATGCGCTGGTTGATGTACAGATTCAAAGAGAAACCAACCGGGAACTTACCGGTTCCGCCTACCCGCAAATTTCAGCATCAGCAGGTACAACTTATAACCCATTTGTTGCAACACAGGTGCTTCCAAACTTTATCTCGCCGGCTACATACCAGGTATTGGTGCAGGAAGGCGTTAAAGACGGAAACGGAAATCCTATCCAGATGCCGGGTGATTTTGGATACATCGCAGCGCAGTTTGGAACTAAATGGTCCGCTACTACCGGCATATCACTTAGCCAGATAATTTTTGACGGGCAGGTATTTGTAGGCCTTCGGGCAAGATCAACAGCAATGGAGTTTTCCCGGAAAAAAGCAGAGGTAACCGAAGAAGGTATCAAGGCGAATATTCACAAAATCTATTATCAACTGGTTGTAAGTAAAACACAAATTGATCTGCTGGATGCAAATATCGATTTATTGAATAAACTGCAGCACGATACCAAAATCATGTATGATAATGGGTTTGCTGAAAGATTGGATGTAGATAAAGTGAGTGTGCAACTTGCTAACCTGCAAACGGAAAAAATAAATGCATTGAACCAGGTATATAACGGGTACCTCGGGCTGAAAGTACTGATGGGTATGCCTGTGAGTGATTCGCTCGTGTTGACAGATACATTAAGTGATGAGCAAGTTAAAGAAGGCATATTGGAAGCAGCAGATTTTAATTACTCATTACGTAAGGAGTACCAATATGCAGACCTGGGTATCAAACTGGCTGAATACAATGTAAAGAGATATCAGCTCTCCAAACTTCCTACCCTGAATCTTAACGGGTATTATAATAAAAACGCTCAGCGCGATAAGTTTAATTTTTTCGGAAAAGGAGATTGGTTTAATATTTCTGCAATAACATTAAACCTTCACATTCCTATTTTTAACGGGTTTGCTAACAATGCAAGGATTGCCCAGGCGCGATTGGCGCTACAGAAATCACGTAATGAGCAGGAAGCTTTAAAAAATAATATAGATAACGAAGTACAGACCGCGAAAAACAATTTTTCTTCTGCTATCTCTAATCTTGATTACCAGAAAAGAAATATGGCACTTGCAGAAAGCGTGTACCAGCAAACGAAGAAAAAATATGAAGTAGGTACAGGATCGCAAACAGAAATAAACCAGTCGCAAACTGATATGAAAACAGCACAAACAAATTATATCAATGCACTCTACAATGCAATCATTGCCAGGGTAGATTTCATGAAAGCAACCGGAAAACTGTAACTCTTATTTGAAATTAATTATGATTTATAAACTCAACTATATGCAAACTGTTTCAAAAATTTCTTTAGCCGCTTTGCTTACTATCTTTCTTGCAGCATGCGGAAGCAGTACCAAGGAAACTAAAGGAGAACTGACTGATAAGAAAGCACAATTGACAAAACTGAAAGGAGACCAGGAAAAACTCGCAGGTGAAATCAGGAAGCTGGAAGAAGAAATTGCGAAAATAGATCCTTCTGCAGTGGCGAAGCCAAAACTGGTAGCAATATCAACTATTGGATCGGATTCATTCAATCACTATATAGACCTGCAGGGAAAAATAGATGCGCAGAATGTAGCGATGGTAGCACCCCGCGGACAAGGCGGCGTAGTAAGGGCTATATACGTAAAGCAGGGCCAGGCTGTAAGGAAAGGGCAATTGATTATGAAATTGGACAATGCCATCGCACTACAGCAGGTAGATGCTGCAAAATCGCAAATAGCAGGACTGGAAGCACAGGTGAAACTGGCAGAAAGTATTTACCAGCGTCAACAGAATTTGTGGAAAGATAATATTGGTACAGAAGTACAGGTACTGCAGGCTAAAACAAATGCTGAAAATGCCGCTGCACAATTGAATGCTGCAAAAGCCCAGGTGAGAGTAGCACAGGAAAGTGCAGACCTCTCCAATGTGTATGCTGAAATAAACGGAACAATAGATGTGGTAAATGTAAAAGTGGGCGAATTCTTCTCTCCGCAATCAGCGGCAATGACTGCTACAGGAATCCGTATTGTAAATACCGGTGACCTGAAAGTATTGGTACAGGTACCTGAAAATTATTCAGAGAGAGTAAAAACTGGCGGTACAATAAAAGTAACATTGCCAGAAGTAAACAACAAGGTGTTTTATTCAAAAATAACTGTAGCCGGCCGATTGATTGATCCGGTAAGCCGCACATTTTTTATTGAAGGAAAAATACCACAGGATAAAGACATTAAACCAAATCAGATTGCGAAAGTGCAGATACTGGATTACAGTAATAATGCCGCAATTACAATACCTGTAAATACACTGCAGACCGATGATAAAGGAAAATATGTATTGGTAGCTGTAACTGAAAATGGAAAAATGTACGCGAGAAAGAAAGCAGTTACTATTGGTGAGTTGTATGGTGACAAGCTCGAAATAAAAAGCGGACTTGCAGCAGGAGACAAAATTATTACGGAAGGATTTCAAAGCTTATATGAAGGACAGTTGATTGCTATATAAGAATAGCAGTTAATTGAAATGACAGGAAAAGAATAAACAAAGACCATGCGGACGGCGGCCGCAACAAATACTTATCATCATGTCTGTATTAGAAAGTTTAACAGGGAAGTTTAAAGAGTTTAAACCTACATCATGGGCGGTACGGAATAAAACATTTATGTACCTTTTGATATTGGCTGTATCCGGGTGGGGTATTATGCTTTTTATGACGCTTCCCAAAGAACAATACCCTGATATTGTAATTCCTACTGTATATATCTCCACCATCTATGTCGGAAACTCACCGCGGGATATGGAGAACCTTGTTACACAACCTATCGAAAAACAACTCAAAGGTATCACTGGTGCTAAGGTGACGAAAGTAACCAGTACCAGTGTAAATGATTACTCAGCTATTACTGTAGAGTTTGATACGGATGTAAAAGTAGATGTAGCTGTTCAGAAAGTAAAAGACGCAATTGATAAAGCGAAGCAGGACTTGCCAACAGATCTTACACAAGAACCGACGGCAATGGAGGTAAGCTTTTCAGAAATGCCGATCATGTATGTAAACCTGAGTGGTGATTATGATCCGGCGCGGTTGAAAAAGTTTGCAGATGATATGAAGGATAAACTGGAAGAATTGCCTCAATTGAACCGTGTGGATATAGTAGGTGCGCCTGAGCGAGAGT
>JAEUVI010000508.1 GCA_016787105.1 Chitinophagaceae bacterium
TTTATGATGATTTTTTCCATATCCTTTTTAAGCAAACAGGCAAACCCTTATCAGCGCAACAATTGTCATTAAAAGCCAGATAGAATTTAATACCCAACTGGCATGCGCTTTTTTAGAGAATGCATAAACAATAAGAAAACCACAACCTAAAATGTTTAACACAAGGTATTGGATCGACTGACTTCCGATTATATTCATAGAGTTCAGGCTGAACGCTGAGAGCGAAGCGAGTGCTCCTGACCAACCGATTACTTCTATGAAGTTCTTTCTTTGAAACACAATCCTGATTATTTTTGATACAAAGAACCAACTCTTTTAAAGCGATAGCAATGCCTTTTTCTCATTGACTAATGCATAAAACAGATTAATGGATTTAGAACAGATTAGATATTTCCTGACTCTTTCACAGGAATTGCACTTCTGGAATGCTGCCGAAAAACTATTTATTACCCAATCGGCGCTTAGCCGCCAGATTCAATCACTGGAAGATGATATTGGTGTAAAGCTTTTCGAGCGCAGCAAAAGGAATGTAAAGTTGACAAAGGCTGGTACTTTTCTGCGGGAGCAGTGGCTCCGTATGAGTGAGGAAATAGATCGGGTGCACCGGCAGGCAAAGCATATGCATGAAGGAACTTACGGAACAGTAAGCATTGCTTATCCCGGTTCAATTGCTTATGGTTTTTTACCCGCATTAATTTCAGCTATCGCCAATGAACTTCCCGAAGTAAAACTGGAATTGTTTGAGCCGACTGATATCAGTATCGAACAGTTGCTTCTCAATTATCAACTTGATATTGCTTTGCGTAGGGATCCCGCCGAGAACCCAACTTTGCAATCTATCGCGCTTTATTCGGAACATTTTTCGTTGATTGTACCAGCAAATCATCCTCTGAAGCAAACAAATTTCAAAAGCCTGGTGCAGGTAAAAGATGAGCGATTTATCCTGTCGGGATTGCATCACCAGACCTATTATGTGAATACGCTTCGGGAACTTTTCCGTACCTATGGCTTTGAGCCCAACGTACACATTGAGTCAGATTTTGGTGGAATGATTTTAAGTTTAGTTTCTAAAGGCCTTGGGCTATCCATTATGCCCAGTTCTTATGCTATCAGCGCATCGTCGGGTGTCCGGTTCATCAACCTGCCACAAAAAACAAAATTGTATGCTGCCTGGCGCAAAGATGATAACAACGCTGTGTTGAAGAATGTAATTGCTATTGTTAAATCCACTGCGAAAAAGTTTGACGATCAGTAGTTGGCATTCAAGATAACTATACATTTATTCTCTTGCCGTCTTATGATAAAGAAATACTGCTCCGGAGTTAAATGTTTTTGAATAATGACAGGCCGGCTTCTCCAATAGCTGACTGAGCGATTAACTGGTATTCGTCAATTAAATCAAGTTGTGTTAATGTTATTATCAAGACCGGGCTGGCCAATAAGATATCCTTGCCAGGTTGCTGTTCAAATTCTAAAAACTCTTCTTTGTTGATTTATTTTTTAAAACTGTGTTTATCTAGCCAACATGTAGTAGTATACAGAAAAAACAACCTTTGAAATATTGTCTATTGAGATACCTTTTCTATGATCTTACTGAAGATTTCATTTGCCTGCATCAAATCGAAATCTTCATGTTGTTTTTTATTGACACCCAATGCGGTCAGTTCAAAATGTATATCAGGAAAAATATTGTGATTCTTCAGGCATGCCTTGCTGCAGGCTAAAGGACAACCATCAATAACAATAATCTTTTTGCCTGATAGCGCTGTGCGAACAAGTTTTTTTACATTGCCTCCCACGCCTGCAATACATGACATTTCTGCCACTCCTTCCCGATCCATTTTTACTGCAAGGTAATTAGCCATCTGCGCAGCGCTACTGCATCCGGAACACGAATAGATAAGAGGTTTTTCAGAGATCATTTCTTTCTCCACATTATTTGATTCGTTGAATAATTTAGAACTTATCATTGCTCTCTACCTGCTGTCCTGCTTTGTTTGAGAAAATTTCTTCACCGTTAAAGTTTACGTCCCAGGTTACTGGTAACGCCTTTTTCAGCATGTGGCTCACACCGCATATCTTTTCCTGCGAGTCATTAACCGCATTCAGCACTGCCTCTTTATCTGTTATTTTTCCTTTTATATCATATACAATATGAATGGCTACATATTCAAGTGGAGGTTTTTTGCTTAGTTCACCGGTAACTTTTAAATTGAGATCATTTAATTCAATATTGGCC
>JAEUVI010000513.1 GCA_016787105.1 Chitinophagaceae bacterium
TGGAGGAAGAATTGTTGCCCAGGGAAAGCCTGCTGATTTATTAAAGTTGGATACTCTCACTTCCAGCTACCTGAACGGACATACAAAAATTGAAATACCAAAAGAAAGAAGAAAGGGCAATGGAAAATTTCTTGAATTGAAAGGTGCCAAAGGAAATAACCTTAATAATGTGGATGTGAAATTTCCATTGGGGGAATTTATAGTGATAAGTGGTGTAAGCGGTAGCGGAAAGTCAACACTTATTAACGAAACATTGTACCCCTTGCTGGCAAAGCATGCATATGGTTCGAGGGTTACACCGCTTGAGTACAAATCTATAAAGGGGTTGGAAAATATTGATAAGGTGATTGAAATTGATCAATCACCAATAGGCCGCACACCAAGGAGTAATCCTGCAACATATTGCGGGTTCTTTACAGAAATACGCACTTTGTTTGCTTCGGTACCTGAAGCGAAAATCCGTGGTTACAATGCAGGCCGTTTTTCATTCAATGTAAAAAGCGGCCGCTGCGATGTGTGTGAAGGCGGCGGTATGCGTGTGATAGAAATGAATTTTTTACCGGATGTATATGTGCATTGTGAAAAGTGTAATGGCAAAAGATATAACCGGGAAACATTGGAGATACGATATAAAGGAAAATCTATTTCCGATGTATTGAATATGACAGTGGAAGAAGCTGTTGAGTTTTTTCAACCAGTGCCTTACATATACAGGAAGATAAAAGTATTGGAAGAAGTTGGCCTGGGTTATATCACATTGGGCCAATCAGCGGTAACGCTTAGTGGCGGTGAAGCCCAGCGTGTGAAATTATCAACTGAACTCGCAAAACGTGATACCGGTAAAACGTTTTATATTCTGGATGAACCGACTACGGGTTTGCATTTTGAAGATATCCGTCATTTACTGGATGTATTGAATAAATTAGTTGACAGGGGTAATACTGTATTAGTTATCGAGCATAATATGGATGTAATAAAAGTAGCGGATCATATTATTGATATAGGCCCAGAAGGAGGTGACGGGGGAGGACAGGTTTTATTTTCAGGGGTACCAGAAGATTTGATTAAAAATAAAGAAAGTCATACTGCTAAATTTTTAGCAGAAGAATTGAAGTAAGCATATGAAATCTATTATTATCGACATGGATGAAGTGATGGCGGATACGATGGGGGGAATGATCAATTTATATAAGACAAAGTACGACGGCGAAATAAAATATGACCTGATGAGAGGAGGATCGTGGATAAAAGGATTTCCGCCGGAGCACCAGTCTATGGTCCGGCAATGGCTTTTTGAACCAGGCTTCTTTCGCCATTTGCCTGTGATGAAAGATAGTATTGCAGTTATAAATGAATTGAACAAGAAATATAAAGTCTTTATCGTTTCTGCAGCTATTGAATTTCCTAATTCACTACATGACAAATTATGCTGGTTAAATGACCATTTTCCTTTTCTGCCCTGGCAGCAAATAGTTTTCTGCGGTAGCAAATCAGTAGTACATGGCGATTACATGATAGATGATTTGGTAAGAAACCTCGAAACATTTAACGGGCATAAATATTTATATAGCGGTTATCACAATGCAGAGATTACAGGTTATGATCGGCTGAACAACTGGCAGGAAGCTGCTGCAATATTTCTTTGATAAGCAGCTTTGAGGTGTAGGCTGTCTTATATGGTACGGCCTTTAGTGCAGAAAGCTTTATCTATTTAAGTTTTTGTTCTAAACGATTTAATAGATCTGAATTTTCTTTTATTGCATTTACCCTAGTTTCGTAGGATAGTATTGTATAGTAAAGAAAAAAATCATCCGAGGTCAATTTTTCATCAACAATTTTTTTCTTCCAATTTTCAGGAAGCCGCGTTTTATTTTTTTGCAAAATTTCATTTGCCGTAGTCACACTCAACCACTCAGGCAAAGCATTAATGTCTAAAGTGCTTTGAAAAATAGTTCTTTTCTTTATTTCTTTTTGGCCAGACTTGCCAATTTTAAAACTGAGTACAAGCCCGGACAAGATTATTAAACCTGAACCTATTGCCGGAAGGTATGCTAAATATGAATTACCATCTTTTTCTGAAAATGTTGGGCCCAATCCGATCATGCCTACAAAAAATAAAATACCTGCAGCTACTAAAGCAAGGGGAGTATAATAGTTTTTTAAAGACGTTTTATTTAATGGAATTTCAATAGTTTCTTTTGTATTCAGATCTATGAAATAGGATTTCAAGGGGATCAGGAATAGAAAAAAAGATGTTTCAATATATTGATTGGAATAAGAGAAAACCTTTCCTAATCTTTTTGGTCTGAATAAGCCTATCATAAATTAAGGTTATGGTGGTGGTGAAATGGTGGCTCTGGCCTGTAAAAGGGAAGTCCGTAAAGTCCCGCAGTGCGGCAGGGAGTGATTGGGAAAATCTTTTACATTCATAACCAGAACCGGCCTGGTTGTTTCATGCGGATATCAGACTTTGGCAATTTCCCTGCGCCCAACGGGTTCTTAGTTATGGCTATGAAAAGAACTGCGTTTGATGCTGATCCGGTAAGTGTTGGTAGAAAGTATTTAATAAAATTTTATACTAATGAGAGTACCAATAGAGAACGGATTAGGTTTTATCAACCAGGTATCAGATTTTATTAAGCTTTCTACCCTTACCGGAGCAGCACGGAAATTATTTATATAAAGAACTTTAGTCTATTACTATTTTTCCGAAATCAATTTCTTCATCACCTGCAAAAGCATTATAGGTATAAGCTCCTTTTTCAAGATTGGTGATTATTTTTTTCTCTCTTGATTTCAGTTTGTAATTGATAACCATGGTGCCATCAATTCCGAATACATAGAAGTCAACGGTTTTGCCAGCGAGGTCTTTTACCGCGATGCGAACTGTTTGAGTTTCGGGATTGTGTACCACTTTCAACAGATTTTTTCTTTCTTTAAAGGAATTTTTTTCTGCGATGTGTTTACGTTCTACAGACTTTTGTTTCATGGGCACGTATGCCTCATCAAAGGTGGAGTGAGAAGATGACAATACAAGTCCTGCTATACCAGTAAGCAGGTAATTGTGCGGGTACTTACCGCGTAATCGTTTTTGTTTCATAAGGTTTGGATTTTATTACAGCTAAAATGTAATAAGCTTAATAATATACAGGGCAACGAAGCTGACGCAGTTGCGGGTTCCATTGGCCCAATCTCCAGCCAATTTTAATCAGCGTAGAGAAATATGAGTCGTTCTCAGTTGGATCGCCACGTTGCTGATTTATTGTTGGCCTTGTGATTGTAGGGTTATAAAAACGTTCACGATACATCATCTGTCTTGCTATTGTAGCCTGGCTGGAAGAGAGATATGTATCAAACAATGCAGGATCAATGTATGTTTTACTCACATCATCTAAATAGTCTGTAAATGTTTTCCGGTGTAGCACCTCGAGTCCTACATAGAGGTTTTCTTTTACATAATATTTAAAGCCAAAGCCCATCGGTATTTCAAATGCGGTAAGCTTATAAGGTTTGCGATCCGGGTATTCTGCCATGCCCTGGCCTTCTAACCGTAACGGTTGCAATTCTACCCATGCAGCGCCGTTAGGTCCGTAATATTTTGATTTCGGATTAAACTTAAATGCGCCAAAACCAATTAACCCATAAGGACGGAATTTACCTTTCAGGCCATCGCTGTTTTCGAAGAAAACAGTTGGATATATTTCTAATGCGGCATATCCTTCCAGTATTTTAGAGCGGAAGTTTAAGTTTCTTTGTTTGCGGTCATGTTCCCAGCCACCTTTATCATTAATGATGCTGTCATTAGCTTCGATGGTTCCGTAGTTTACAGCTAAGCGAACTCCAATCCATTCTGCAGGATAGTAAGTACCGTAAATACCTCCCATGAATTTTGTGTAAGGGAAATTAACGTCCTTCACGAATGTTTTACCTATTCCCCTGTTTCCCCCCAGGTCGCCCAGGAAGAAAGAAGGACCTAAAGCAAGACCCACTTCAAGCTGTGAGTTTCTTCCAAAACTTAATGATTGTGAAAAGGCTGTTGAGAAGGAAATAAGTAATGCAGCTATTAATACGAAAGTTCGCATTACCCGTACAATTATTCTCATAGTATCAGATTTTCTGGTTTTCTATTGGATTTAAAGCGTAAACTTATACTAATGTATATTAGAACGCAAGTGCGTGGTTATTATTTTTTAATGTTTATTAGTAAAGGAAGTTTTTTTACGTGGTAGATTTACTAGGCAGTTTATTTCTTGTCATTTCAATATGTTCTATCCCGTCTTCCACGTATATATCACTGCTTTGTATAAAGCCGAATGATTCATAAAATTTTTTAAGATACAACTGAGCACCAATACGAATTGATTTGTCTACATAGAGTTTCTCTGTTTCAATGATTGATTGTTGCATCAGCAACCTGCCTAACCCGCCCTTTCTTGCGGCAGGTGAAGTAACTACACGGCCTATGGATGGAAATTCATATGATATACCGGGCGGAACGATCCGGGTATAAGCGACGAGCCGGTCATTCTGCCAACCCATCAGGTGGTGGCATTTCAGATCTTTATTGTCCGCATCCTGGAAAGGACAATTTTGTTCTACAACAAAAACCTCCATCCGTAACTGAAGTATTTTATATAGCTCCTGCAGGGATAATTCATCAAATGGTTTCATTGACCAGGTAATATTCATACATTTCTTATTTAAAAGGGATAGGCGTTTTGCGCAAATAAAAGTAATTACCACTAACTTTAATCAAACTTTTTTTATGGCTGCTCCTGATTTAAGTAAAGTACATGAACTGGTAAGTGATATGTTTCGCTGGCCTTCTTCCGAAGGGGAATGGGACCAGTACCGCTTATCAAAAGAACAGCTTGATTTTTTTCATGAAAATGGATATCTCGCGGGAGTAAAAATGCTGGATGAAAAGCAAATTGAAAGATTGCAGAATGAATTGGTAACACTTGCTGATACAAGTCTTTCGGGGCATGAGTTGTTTTATGAATTTCATTCTAATGAGTCAACGGACCCGTCTACTATACTTTTTCATGCATTAGGAGCATGGCGCATTACACCAGGGTTTCATGATGTGCTATGGAACCCGCGTTTTCTTGTTGCAGTAAGCCAGTTGCTCGGAGATAAATCTGTTCGGTTCTGGCATGATCAGCTTTTCTGGAAACCTGCAAAAACCGGTGGAGTAGTAGCATGGCACCAGGATTATTCTTACTGGACAAGGACTAAACCTATTGCACACCTTACCTGCTGGTGCGGCCTGGATAATGCAACTAAAGAAAATGGCTGTGTGCAATATATACCGGGAAGCCATCGCTGGGGGTTATTGCCAAAGACTGCATTGGCTGGTGATTTACATGGTATCAACGATTTTTTAGATGATAAGCAGAAAGAACAATTTGCAAATCCTCAATTTGCAGAAGTCAAAGCTGGAGAAGCGATCTTTCATCATCCGCTTACTTTGCATGGTTCTGGAGAAAATAAAAGCAGCAGGCCAAGGCGTGCTTTTGTGATCAATGTATTTGCAGATGGTGTAAACTCCGATACAGATGATGAATTGCTTGCGGGAGTGCCACCGGTTGCAAAAGGAAATAAAATGGAAGGACAGTTTTTTCCGTTGCTGTACAACCCGGAAAATAATTAGCACCAGGTATTTTTAGCTTGCTTTAATAACCATACTTGTCTTTCCATAAACTCTTTAAAAATTTACGGAGTTCTTCCTCCCTTGCATTTTTTCCGGGGTCATAAAATTTTTTGCCTGATATTTCCTTTGGCAAATACTCCTGTTCTGAAAAATTACCATCATAGCTGTGGGAGTATTGATATCCCTTTCCATAATCCATATTCTTCATCAGTTTTGTAGGAGCATTCCGGATATGCAATGGAACTGATAAATCTCCGTGTTGCCTTACCGCTTCCATCGCACTGCCAATAGCTATTGTTGCAGAATTGCTTTTTGCGCTTGAAGCAAGATAAATGGCGCATTGAGATAAGATTAAATTCGATTCAGGATAACCGATTTTATTTACCGCATCAAATGTAGCATTGGCCATTACTAACGCGGTGGGGTTCGCATTGCCGATATCCTCGCTGGCGAGTATCACCATCCTGCGTGCAATGAATTTTACATCTTCTCCTCCTTCTATCATTCGTGCAAGCCAATACACTGCTGCATTTGGATCGCTGCCCCGGACTGATTTGATAAATGCGGAAATAATATCGTAATGCTGTTCTCCTTTTTTGTCATAAAGTGCAATCCGCTTTTGGGCGATATCCATTACTTTTTCGTCTGTAATGACTATTGAAAGGCCTGGTTGTTTCGAACGGCTTGATCTGTCATCCAGGGCATCAACTACTATTTCCAAAAGGTTCAACAACTTTCTTGCATCACCGCCAGAAATATTGATCAGCGCGGCGGTTTCTTTAAGTTCAATTTTTTTAGCGGATAAAAATTCATCCTTTTTAATAGCATGATTGAGTAATGCAATTAAATCAGTTTCGTTTAATGGCTTTAATACATAAACCTGGCAGCGACTAAGCAAGGCGCTGTTGACTTCGAAAGAAGGGTTTTCTGTTGTAGCCCCAATTAATGTAATAATTCCTTTTTCCACAGCGCCAAGCAATGCATCCTGCTGGCCTTTATTGAACCGGTGAATTTCATCTATGAATAAAACCGATCCATGTTTTGTTTTTGCCTGCTCAATTACTTCTCGTACATCCTTAACGCCTGCGCTTATTGCACTTAAGATGAAGAACGGAACATTGAGTGTGTGGGCAATGATATTTGCAATGGTTGTCTTACCAGTACCTGGCGGTCCCCAGAGAATCATAGAAGGGATTTTGCCATGTTCAATTGCAGTTCTAAGGATAGAGCCTTTGCCTGTTAAATGCTGCTGACCAGCCAATTCCTCTAATGTATTAGGGCGTATTCGTTCTGCTAAAGGACTGTTTTGTATCACATATTAAAAATAGTCAAAATTGTTTTTCTATACCTTTTCACCAATGGAATCAATTTCATCAAACACGGTAATTTTTTTACGATTTTTAGCTGATAAAAGATGGAAAGACAAGATTAAATCGATGATGGTCAGAAAAGCCAGGCAAAGGAAAAAAACATAGACATAAAAACAGGGGCTTTAAATAGCTCAAAGCTGAAGTCATATTTTTCAAAAATCGAATCAAAAATAGTTATGACATAGAGAAAAATATATAAACAGCTGATTGCTACAGTCACGTTTAGGGTATAAACAGTGCCTTCCTTTATTATAGACTGTTTCTTATGTGACAACTGAACTGATACTATTCGAAGGCAATAAATTGTGCGGATTATAATATAAATACCAACCAGTGTCAATATAATATTAAACGAGTTGGCTGGTATCCGCAAAACGATTGCCCCATACCAGAAAAAAATAAGAGCTAATCCTGCAAGTGTAATATTTGCAAATAACAAAAATCTATAAAGCTTCCATTTGTAGAGTATGCGGCTATCGGTTGTCAATCGGCATCTGTTTATTTGAATAGATTACTGCTGTTGCTGTCCTGCAAAACTCGCCAAAATGTCTGGTTCAATATTTTCTTCAACCTGCTTTTCCATTCTTACTTTGGTAATGTCTTCAAACTTTTGGCCATCTTCATATCCAACGGAAACATATACAGAGAGAGACTGTTTAGCAGGTCCTTTGAAAGTGCCTTTTATAGGAGAACAATCGTTAAAATTCCGTCCTACAGCTAGTTTGACATGTTGTGTATTTGTCCATATATTATTGGTTGGGTCAATGCCATTCCATCCAAATCCCGGTATCCATGCTTCAACCCATGCATGTGTGGCGCCTTCTCCACGCATGCCGTTTTTATTCGGGCAGATATACCCGCTTACATAACGGCAAGGGATAGCCAGGCTTCTGAGTATTTCCAGCATTATATGTGTAAAATCCTGGCATACACCCGAGCGAAGATGTAATATCTCTTTCGGAGTAGTCTGTATACTGGTAATTCCTTTCAGGTACCTGAAATTTTTAAAGATATATGTACAGCAATTCTCTACAACTTTTGCAACTGAATCTGCCGGCTTTTTAATTTCATCAGCAATCAGTTTTATTTCATTGATAAGATCCGGTTCTTCCATATTGCTCAACTCGAGAAGAGTAAGGTTGCTGCCTACTTCATCGGCCAGCTTTTCAAAACTGCCATTCAGCGTTTCTGCTGATTTTACAATACCTAATGTGCGGACGATTAACTTACTTTCTATAATCATTTCATGGTGCGAAGACATGAGATTAAACATGCCGGTGCGATTGCTCCAATAATCATTTATTAAAAGGATGTCGGGATTACCTGTTATGTTTATTTCATGAAAAAGTATTTCCTGATCATTTCCCAGTAAGGGATAAATGCGGATTTCATTTACACTTTCTTTTACAGGGCGGTCGTATTCGTATTTGGTAACGTGGTGTATATTGAAGACAGACATGCTGATGATTCGTTATGCGTAAGAAAAATAAATATGGGTCAGTTGTTTTGAAAATTCTACCAGGTCATTCCTTGTTGTATTGAGAAATTGCTGCAATTGCTCCGGGCTATTATTGGAAAAATCTGCAAACTTTACATTGCTGTGTAACCGGCCAAATTGTTTTTGCAGCCCCTCACAACCTTCTATCTGGGTGTCAAGTATTACCTGGTCAAAGTATCTTTTTATACGATCAATTGAATAAAATATGGAACGTGGAAAGTTTTTATTGGCAATAACATGATCAACTATATTCATACTATGTTTTCCGCTTGTGTAAGCTTTCAAATATAACTCATACCCGGAAAGTGACAGCAACAAATTGCGCCAGTAGAGAATATCCTGTGAATTACTTAATTCGTAATTTGTTTTTCTGAAATGTGAATTGATAATTTCTATAGTTAGTAATGCTCTTTCTATATACTTCCCCAGGTTCATAAAATTCCATCCCTGGCCCCGGGGCATGCTGCTGTCTGTTACCCCATAAAATAATAAGCTGTTTTGTGTCAACAAATCCAGTATTTCAATTGCTTTCGAACCTTTTAGTTTTTTTGCAAGATCAGGCTGGTTAATCAGGTGGTACAACTGGTTCACCTGCTCCCATACTTCTTTGGTAATATTATCCTGCACACCTCTCGCATTTTCTCTGGCACGAACGATTAATACTCTTACAGCATTTATATTTTTAGGGTCCGCAATAAGGTATTCTAAAGCAGCAGCTGTATTTTCTCCGTTTAATTTTATCGTTTCGTCATCCATACTGGTGAATGTGGACAGGATATCCTTCCATGAGTAGGTACCACTATTACCAACATCAAAAGAAAGAATATAATTTGTCCGTACTACACGCAGCAAACTATCTGTTCTTTCCATATAGCGTGTTACCCAAAACAATGAATCTGCAATTCTACTGAGCATGTGATCTTCTGTTTTTATTACTATGATTGTTGAGTGAATGGTGAATAGTGAATGGTCAATGTAGTGTCTCAATCCTGCAGATTCACTATTGACTATTCACGATTCACAAATCTACCACCCATGTATCCTTACTACCGCCTCCCTGCGATGAATTAACAACCAATGAGCCTTCTCTCAGCGCTACTCTTGTCAGCCCACCCGGTACAATACTTATTCCATCAGGGCCACAGATAGCATATGGGCGCAGATCCACGTGGCGGGGTTGTAATTTGCCATCAATAAAACACGGAACGGTAGATAATTTAATAATTGGTTGCGCAATAAACTCTCTTGGTGTTGCCAGTATCGCTTTCTTTACTTCATTCAGTTCTTTTTCACTTGCTTTATTTCCCATTACCATTCCATATCCGCCGGATTGGTTAGTGCGTTTGATTACCATCTGATCAATATTCTTAAACACGTGTTCCCGCTGCTCCTGCTTTTCCAAACTATAAGTGGGAACGTTTGGTAAAATGATTTCTTCATTCAGGTAATACTTTATCATATCCGGTACATACGCATATACTGCTTTGTCATCTGCTACACCATTGCCTACTGCATTTACAATTGCAACATTTCCTTTGCGATAAGCGCTCATAATGCCGGGTACTCCCAATGTACTTTCTGGTTTAAAAACAAGCGGATCCAGGTACTCATCATCTAACCTGCGGTAAATCACATGTACCTGCTGCAATCCTGCTGTTGTTTTCATATATACTTTCTGGTTGTCAACAACGAGATCTCTTCCTTCAACTAAAGCAATACCCATTTGTCTCGCTAAAAAAGTATGTTCAAAATACGCGGAATTGTAAACGCCGGGAGTCAATAAGGCTACAGTAGGATTAGAAATTTGCTGAGGCGTCAGGCTCGATAATATATCATGCAGCAAGAGTGGATAATTATTTATCATCCTCACTTTACTATCAGCCAGCATGCCTGGAAAAATCCGCTTGGTTACTTCCCTGTTTTCAAGCATGTAGGATACTCCTGATGGAGTGCGTAGGTTGTCTTCCAGTATATAAAATGTTCCATCCTGTCCCCTTATTAAATCAATACCTGAAATATGTACATAAATATCATGCGGTACTTTTATGCCGAATACTTCCCTGGTATAGTGCGGACATGATACAATCAAACCCGCAGGAATGACCTTATCTTTTATGATTTGCTGATTGGAATAAATATCTTTCAAAAAGAGATTTAATGCCTTTAGGCGCTGTTTGATACCTCTTTCTATATGATCCCATTCGGCAGCAGTGAGAATACGTGGAATGATATCGAAGGGAAAAATTTTTTCAATTCCTGCATCATCACTATACACGGTAAAGGTGATGCCCTGGTTCATAAACAACTCTCCGGCGAGTTTATCTTTTTGTTGTAGCATATCAGCAGGTAGGCTGCTGATATCTTCAAACACTTTGCTGTATTGCGAACGTATTTTGCTATCAAAACACATTTCATCCCAAGTGCCGTGGTAGGGATTGTACTCCCTGAATAAGTTCATTCCGGTCATAGCAGTTGATTGATATAAATGAAAAAAGTTGCCCCAACCTTTGCAGGATGGCAAGCAACTTGAAACGAATTTAATGATTTCAGGCTAAATCCAGCGATTTAAAACAAAGGAGATAAAATTATAGTTAATGAACGTTGGCAGCAATAAAGGCCTGTATTTTATTAAACGAATCAGTATAGGTTTCCACAGGCCAATCACCATGGCCACCGCCGGGGTAGGTAATTAACTGGTTAATGACTGCTTTTTCTGAGAGTTTATTTATTAAAATTACTGATTGATCAATCGGTACTAATAAATCTGCATCCCCATGCACAGCAATAGTAGGAGGAGATTGTGCTGTAATAAAATTGACAGGAGTAGATTGAGTATAGATTGCCGGATCCTGGTCATATAATTTACCCGTGGCACCCGTAAGTATTAATTGCTGAACGAGGCTCACATTCCATAAAGAATGGAGATCGGCAGGACCGAAATAATCAACAACGGCTTTTACATGTTTATCCGGATCGTTTTTGTAGCTGTGCAGCAGGGCAAGGTGACCGCCTGCGCTTGCACCCACTACAATCAGGTCTTTGGAAACTTTATATTCTGCAGATTTGCCCAGATAAAATTCAATAGCCGTCTTCACATCATTTTCCTGTGATGGAAATAAATTATTGGTATTGTTATAAGCAAGCCGGTAATTTAAATTGATAAACGCATAAGCCGGCAATCTTTTCTTCAGCGAGTCAACAGCGAATGTCATTTCATTTTTATCGCCTTCTGCCCATCCACCACCATGAATAATAACGAATGTCTTGGTTGAATCGGCAGATCGTCCCTGCGGCAGGTAAATATCCATTTTCTGCTTACCATCGCTGCCATAGGCAACATCTTTGTAGGTTTGCGATTGCGCAGTTCCGTTATTGTCTCCATTGTTTTCTTTTACACAGGCTGTAAGAACTAAAAGTGGTAGATAAAATATGGCTGCTTTTTTCATTTCGAAGGTTTGAGTAAACAATGTACAACTCAAAACGTTGATAAACGAGGATTAATTGCCGACAGGGTCATTTTAAGATTTTCTTTAGAAAGGTTTTTTTACAATAGTTTCGTTTTCAATTCGTTTTTATTTAGCAACTAAAGCTTCTATCCGGAAGTAAGGTTATGAGTTTGAGAAAAATATTTATTACAATAATCTGTCAGCTGGTATTTGCTACCGGATTTGTTTTTGGCCAGGGGTCCATCAATGCAGAAGAAAATTATGCCCGCAACAGACCGGGAGTGGTGAAAGTGCAGACTGAGTTTTCAGCCAATGTATATGTCAATAAAGTACAGATGAACCAATCAAGGTTCAGGGAATTGGTAGACTCTGTAAAAAAATTAGATACAACAGGGCTTATTTTAAAACCAGAAGTAAAACTGGATATCGTTCTCCGTGTACTTTATCGTTCGCCATTTCGGTTTTTTTCTCCTACTTCTGAATATTTGCGGCAAACTCACCGGATTGTATCAACAGGTACCGGGTTTTTTATCTCGGGTGATGGATATCTTGTTACAAACTGCCACGTTATTGATCGCGACAGTGCTTATATCCGTAAAAAATTTATTCTTTCTACTTTCCAGGAAGCAACGGATGCAAACATCCGCGCCCTTCAGAATTCATGGGAGATGAGCCTGAGCGAGGAACAACGAAACCTGTTGTATAATACCTATGTTGTTATTTACTCCCAGGTATCAACGATGATTTTGTTTAACCTCGAAAAAAAAATTTATGTTGAATACCGCGCTGATCAGGATGATTCATCTTCTGTAATAGTAACAAAGCCTGTGCGTGTTATTAATAAAGGTAAACCAATGCCCGGTAAGGATGTAGCATTGCTGAAAGTGGATTCATTAACGAATATGCCATCGTTATTATTAAGCAAGGATCCGATGGCACAGGTAGGTTCACAGGTATATGTTTATGGCTACCCTGGCTTTGTTGAAAATAATTCTTTTCTCGCACCTTCGTCTGTTATTGAACCTACATTGACAACTGGCATTATAAGCGGTATAAAAAAATCTATTGGCGGCTGGCCGGTTATTCAAATGGATGCAACAATCAGCTATGGCAGTAGTGGTGGCCCAGTATGCAATCAACAAGGTGAAGTAATCGGGCTGGCAACATTTGGAAGCCTGGGACAAGGAAATGGCGAGTTGGCTTCAGGTTTCAATTTTGCAATACCGGTTTCCGTAGTGCAGGAGTATATTGACTCGGCGAAAATAAAACCGGTGATGAGTACTGCATCAGCTCTATTCAATGAAGGGCTCACAATGTATTACAAAGAATATTATAGAAATGCACTCCGCAAATTTGATGCTGTAAAGAAATTAAATCCCGGTTACCCGCAATTGAATTTATACCTCAGTAATAGTAAAAACAGGATTGATGCCGGCGCTGATAAGCAATCCATATTATTCAAAGCAATCTTAATATTCGCATTGGTAATGATAATAGTTATCTGTGCGTATTTCTTTTATCCGAAATGGATAGAAAAGCTGAGAGAGATTTATTATTCGAAAAAGCAGGAAAAGGCGAAGGATTGACATTCCGCATTCAATTATTTAGATATTAGTTATACCATTCGAACAGATATTTCTCATTATAATCTACTTCAAATTTCTTTAAGAAGCCAACATACTCTTCACGGAATGTTTTCTTTTTATGATGGTCTTCCTGGTTTAAAATATAATTATACACTTTCTCGATATGTGAATGAGAATAGGAAAATGCGCCATATCCCTCCTGCCATGAAAATTTTCCTTTCAGCCATTTTTTATTATTTATAAAATTGGATGAATTGTTTTTAATATCTCTTACTAAATCTGAAATTGACATGATTGGCCGTAGCCCAATAAATGCGTGAATATGATCCGGCATCCCGTTTACTATTATTGATTTTTGTTCTTTGCCTTTGATGATACCGGCAATATATTTATTCAATTCATCTTTCCAACCGGATGCTATTAGATTTTCTCTCCCTTTTACTGCAAACACTATCTGGATATATAGTTGTGAAAATGTTCCGGACATAAAAATCATGTTTGATAATAGAGTAGAGAATCCTTCTGCAATTGTAATTAAATTTCCGGAAGGAAATAATGTCACCCCTTCGGGGTTTAGAGAAAAATATTCACATAAAAAAATACTATAATAATAACATCCCTTTGGGATTAAAACAATCACAATTTTTATGATTAAGTCGAAAATGGAATAGATTTTATATAAATATTCTGCTGCAATCAATTAAGCTCTCAAGCCCGAAGGGCTGATATTATTATAGAAAGAAAAGTTTGAAGACATGAAGCAACCCCAAAGGGATGACATTTTGAAATATGAAATAATAATCTCAAGCTAAAATAAATACCAAGGAAATTTTCCTTCTGAAGCTTTTTTTATTTTGTTGTGAATATTTGCCTGAGGACAGTTCCGGATTAATACTTCGGCGATAATTTGTAAATCTTTCCTTTTATAAAAAGAAGGTTGAACGCTGATGTTTGTATTTTTATTACTATAAATTATCCATGATAAATTTACTGTATGTACATCTATTGACCAATCCCAACTAGCCTGGCTGATTTCCTGCCAATCAAATGATTTTAATTTTTTGAAAGGTTGTTTTAAACTAATGCCTAAATTATCAATTACGATATAAGTATTGGCAAGAGAAAGGTATAAGCCTCCGAAAACCAGCAGAACTAAAGCAATTAAGTAAAAACGGGCATTTGGTATGGTGGATTTATTATCAACTGATGCTATCCCCCAAATTATTAAAACCAGAATAATAAGAATTGGAAATTTTCTCGGTACGATTATTCTTGTTTCAATGGGAATCATTTCACATCCACCTTTATACTCAATTCATTCAATTGCTTGTCATCAATCGTAGCAGGAGCATCGAGCATTACATCTCGACCGCTATTATTTTTCGGGAATGCGATAAAATCACGAATGCTTTCGCTACCACCGAGTATAGCACAAAAGCGATCGAAACCAAATGCAATACCACCATGCGGCGGCGCACCATATTCGAAAGCGCCGAGCAGGAACCCAAACTTATGCAGTTGCTCTTCTTTATCCATGCCCAATGCTTCAAACATTTTTTCCTGCAACTCACGCTGGTAAATACGAATAGAACCACCGCCAATTTCATTTCCATTTAATACAATGTCATAGGCATTCGCTTTGATGTTGGCATAGGGATGTTTTAGATATTCCGCTGCATTTTCTATAGCCGGGTTATTGTTGATCATTGTACTGATATCAGAAGGCTTAGGCGATGTAAATGGGTGGTGACGCGCTACCCAACGATTGTCATCTTCACTGTATTCAAACAATGGAAAGTCCAATACCCACAAGAGTTTAAATTCATCTTTTCTGCGCATGCCCAATCTTTCTGCCATCTCCAATCGCAATTCACTGATCGCTTTTCTTGTTCTTTCTTCAGCGCCAGCCAATATTAAAATCAAATCACCTGCTTTTGCGCCAGTTGCTTCAGCAATTGCTTTTAATTTTTCTTCGTTGTAAAATTTATCAACGCTGCTTTTGTATGTTCCATCCGCATTTACTTTTATAAACACCATTCCTTTCATTCCTATCTGTGGACGTTTTACCCATTCTGTCAATTCATCAGTTTGCTTACGGGTATACTCACTGCAACCGGGCACAGCGATAGCGACAACAGTTTCTGCAGCATCAAATACATTGAAGCCGGCACCATCAATTAATGAGGATATACTTTGTTTTGCAGGAAATGTATGGGCAGGAAATTTCAGGTTACACAACTTCATGCTGAAGCGAATATCCGGTTTATCATTTCCGTAATTCCACATCGCTTCTTCCCAACTCATTCGTTCTACCTTATCGGTATAGTCTATTCCTTTTACATCTTTGAAAATGCGTTTTGCCAGGCCTTCAAACATATTCAGGATATCTTCCTGCTCTACAAATGCCATTTCACAATCTATCTGTGTAAACTCAGGCTGACGATCGGCACGCAGGTCTTCATCACGAAAACATTTTACTACCTGGTAATAACGATCATAGCCGCTTACCATCAGCAGTTGTTTGAATGTTTGCGGACTTTGCGGCAATGCATAAAACTGCCCTGCATTCATTCGTGATGGCACCACAAAATCCCTAGCACCTTCCGGAGTGGATTTGATTAAGAAAGGTGTTTCAATATCCATGAACCCCTTTTCATGCAGGTAATTTCTTGCAGAACGGTTTACAGCATAGCGGAGTTCCAGGTTTTTTTTCACAGCATTGCGGCGCAGGTCGAGATAACGGTATTTCATCCGCAGATCATCGCCGCCATCCGTATCATCCTGTATTGTAAATGGAGGAATGGCTGATTTATTTAGTACTGTGAAAGACTGTACCAATACTTCAATATCACCGGTAGCGATATTCGGGTTCTTATTACTGCGTTCATTTACAACTCCTTTAGCCTGCAATACAAATTCACGGCCCAGTGGGCTGGCATCCAGTTGGGGATTCAGTTCTTCTCCAAATAATAGCTGGGTAATGCCATAGCGGTCCCTTAGGTCAACAAACGTTATAGCACCGAATTTTCTGACGGTCTGTACCCAGCCTGCCAGTGTTACTTCTTTTCCTTTGTCTGTGAGTCTTAATTCTCCGCAAGTATTTGATCTATACATAATCTGAAAGTCTCTTATGCGTTATTAGTAAGGCAAAATTTTCCTGAAATCAATCAATTTCTTGAAAACAGGCGCAAATATACGGACAAATGACCCTCAGGACTTGCAAAATGGGCGTGGAAGAAGTATATTTAAGATTCTGAATCCGAACCACATGCGAACCTTGTTTAAAAAAATCAGGCAACATTTTATTGGCAGACCGCCATCACCTCCTGTTTCCACGCAAGAGGAATTTCCTGTAAGTGAGTCGCAGTTTAATAATTACACCTTTGTTATTGGCAGTGTTTTCTCTTACTTCAACGATCTTTCTCCTGAAAATAAAACACGTTTTATTAATCGTGTTCATCATTTTAAAAACACAAAGAAGTTTCACTTTATAGGAATGGAGGACAGGGATGATGTGATTACATTGGTAAGCGCATCCGCTATCCAGGTTACCTTTGGTTTGAAGAACTACCTGCTTACATATTTCAAAGATATTTATGTACTGGCCGATGCCTATAAAATGGAAAACGATGAAGAATTATATATCGGTCACGTAGCGCCGGAAGGTATTTATCTTTCATGGAAGCATTTTCAATACGGGTACACGAACTCTCATAAAGGCGACAATGTAAACGTGGCTGTGCATGAAATGTCGCATGCGTTGTTGTACAATAACTTTTTTGCCCAATACGGAATAGACTCGCATTTCAGAATGAATTATGAAAAATTTTCAAACACTACCGGCCCTATACTTGCGGATGCTGTGACAAAACGCCGAAGTTATCTTCGCAGTTATGCATTCAGCAATCTTCATGAATTCTGGGCGGTAAGTGTAGAAGCATTTTTTGTAAACCCCCAAGGCCTGCGGCAAAATATGCCTGAATTATTTGAAGCGCTTAGCCGGGTATTGAACCAGGATCCTTCTACAAAGAACAAGATATTGCGGGAAGAACTTTCACGATAAGTAAAAAATAAAAATTAAAAAGTCAAAATTGCTTCTCAGGAATTATTATGCCTTCTTTGTAGGGTTTACATTTTGATTTTTTGTTACCAGCTTCAGCCTTTCATGGCATCGCTTCTTGCGTCGCACACTTCTGCATTCCGTTTTCATTGCAACAATTATACATTGTTACGGAACTACAAATAAGTACTTCATCTGCGAAAACCAGGTATCAATTTTTAATTTTGACTTTTTTGCTTTTTAATTTCTCTTTCACATCGTCACACTATGGTGCTCTTTCAGTTCCTTTGGTCGCTGAATAATATAATACCATGCAAGAATCAATGCACCAATACCGAAAGGAATCAATGCAAGATGTTTTCCTTCATACCCATGCCAGATATGGACTGTATCAAAAGCGAAGAATTCACTGATCATCCAGTAGGAGTTGGCAGATATCCAAAATGTGATCGCAAGATTGTGTGCCAGCTCAGATGCGAATTTGCGTGTACGCCATGCTATAACTATCGCAATGCTGAGAGTAGGAACAATCATTGTGATACCTAATACTTTTAAACCAAGGCACCAGCCTATATCTTTCAGCAGCCAGAAAACAATATGCAGGTTTTCCATTTTCCGGTAGCGATTTGGTATTTCATACATTTCTTCAGGCTGATTGTTCATTGCAGTAGTTGTTTATTGATTCAAAAATAGGCTAAGAGAGTAAAAGAGAAAAGGAGAAAAAGAGGGCGGCACCGGTAATGATTTATCCCCTTGCCAGTACTTTGTGAAATCGTTTTACATCCGCATCCGGCCTTATTGGTTTTTCATAAATTAAAAAGTCTGTCAGTTGTTTTGCAAAATAAGGCGCCAGCGAACAACCCTTCGTGCCCATTCCGTTCAGTATGCCAATATTATTATGCAAAGGATGCAGGCCAACAAAAGGTCGGCGTTCGAGTGTTGCAGGCCTTTCCCCTGCTTTATGGTCAATAATCTTCGATGGAATTTTTATTGATGTTTTCAAAAAGTCCTGTACAGCATTTCTGAATTTTTCGGAAGGCAATGTATCTGTAAAATCCCACTCGTAACTGGAACCAATCCAGAATAAATCCGGCTCACTGAGCGGCGCTATCAAAAATCCTTTTTTGTAAATATTATGGGTTGGAAGTCCTGGTATTTCGGCAATGATCGCTTCACCTTTATTCGGTGCAAAAGGCAGGAGTTTGAAGTAGGGATTACTAAAACAATTAACGCCGTCGCAAAAGATTATCTTTTCTGCTTTGATATCCCGGTATTCAATTCCGCTTTCCGAATTTTTTAAATCATTGATTTCAAAATCTTCTTCAAGTAATTGGTGATTTGCAGATAACAGTTTTCTCCATGCAGGCAATATTGCTTCGAGGTGCGTCATATATACCGGGCGTATTTCACCACAGTCAAACTCATAATTGAAAAATGAATTGAAATGATTTTGTTCCGGGTAGCTATGAACATATTCACCGTCTTCTTCAATCTTTTTCAGAAATGCTTCGCGCATTTGGGGCGTAGGGAAGAAGTCGATTATATTTTTTTGCGAAATAGCAGTGATATTCAATTCATGGCCAATAGCAGAATAAGCATTCCATGCAAAAGGCATCAGGTCATCAATCATCCATGTGGTAACGAGCCTGCGGCCTGTTACCGGATTGATAATACCCGCAGCAATTCTTGAAGGGGCGTTTTCATTTTTATTATCAATGACAACGAAGGATTTGTTTTCTTTTTGCAAAAAATAACTCAGCCATGTGCCGCAAATGCCTTGTCCTATAATCAGGTACTCGTACTTCATCAAAAAAAGTTTCACGCAAAGAAACAAAGTTTAGCAACGTTGCAAAGTAATTCTTTGCGCTCTTTGTTCTCTTTGCTCCTTTGCGTGAAATCTCTATTCTACGTTTATCCGGATACCCTCACTATGGCTCGTAAACTCCGGCGCATACATGCATTGTATCGTCGTCACTCCATTGCTGAAATTACCTTTGTGCGTAGCGAATAAAGTATATTCAAAAACATAAGTGCCTTTATACAAATTGCCAAAGAAGAAATTTGTACTTGCATCCTTTGTTGTTTCATAGTAGCCAAGGCCGCCCTGCCATTTATAACTGCTTATCACATTTACAGGTTCCAGCGCACTGGCACGCATATCTTTCATGTGTACATATTCCATATCACGATCAACCCGCAATTCAATTCTTACTTTCACTTTATCGCCGACTTTCAGTGCATTGCCTTCAGCCAGCGGTGTCAATACGGGCCCACGATCTGTATTTGTTTCAACAAACAATTTCTTCGACAACGACAAAGGAGTTGAGGCAGTTGTTATCTTATCTAAGGTTTCAAAATATTGCCAGTAAACACTTCCCCACGTCGGAGACGAGCTTTCCTCTCCCTTAGGAGAGGGGTTAGGGGTGAGGTCTACTTTTATGTTTCCCATCTGGGGATTAACCTTTTCACCATTGATTGTCTTTTTAAAATAT
>JAEUVI010000519.1 GCA_016787105.1 Chitinophagaceae bacterium
TGGCATGGTAATAAAGGTGAACGATCTGGAGCTGCAGGATCGCCTGGGGATGACAACACACCATCCTCGCTGGGCCATTGCCTATAAGTTCAAAGCAAGGCAAGCAACCAGTAAATTATTAAATGTAGAATTCCAGGTGGGCCGTACCGGCTCTATCACTCCTGTTGCAAAAATTCAACCAGTACCAATTGGCGGAGTCACAGTGGGTTCTATATCCCTTTTCAATGAAGATGTGATTAAAGAAAAAGACTTGAAAATTGGTGATGCGGTATTGGTAGAGCGGGCAGGTGATGTAATACCTTATATTGTTAAGTCGCTGGCAGATTCAAGAACCGGCAAAGAAAAGAAAATTCAATTCCCAACCAGTTGCCCCATTTGCGACAGCAAATTATTTAAAGAAGAAGGCGAAGCGGTATGGCGTTGTATCAATATTGACTGTCCCGCGCAGGTAGTGGAGCGCATCATACACTTTGTAAGTAAAGATGCCATGGATATACGCGGCTTTGGAGAAGCGAATGTTAGAAAGTTTTATGAGCTGAAGTTACTAAAAGATATACCTGGTATTTACAAACTCGATCTTGACGCAATCGCCGGGCTCGAAGGTTTTGGTAAAAAATCAATTGAAAACCTTAAAGTCTCTATTGAAAACTCAAAGCTACAACCGTTGCACCGGCTCATTTTCGGTTTAGGTATACGGTTTGTTGGTGAAACAACTGCTAAAACACTCGCCCATGCGGTAAAACACCTTACGGACTTTAAGAATTTTTCATTGGAAGACCTGCAAAACCTGGAAGATGTAGGACCTAAGGTTGCCGGCAGTATTCATCATTTCTTTAGTAATAAGGATAACCTGCACTTGCTGGAACAACTGGAAAAGCTGGGGCTTCGCTTAAACAATGAAAAGAAAGAGCTGGCCTCCGGCGGTAACCTCGAAGGGTTGACGTTCCTCTTTACGGGTACATTGCCCACACTAAAACGAAATGACGCAGAAGCGATGGTAGAACAGAATGGCGGTAAGTTACTAAGCGGCGTCAGCAGCAAGCTCAGTTACCTTGTAGTAGGTGACGATGCCGGAAGCAAATTGGAAAAGGCAAAAAAAATAAATACTGTAAAAATTATAACAGAACAAGAGTTCCTGGAAATGATTGATAAAAAATGATTGTGTTGATTCAAAAGAAAAAGAGTTAACTTAGGTGTTGTATTTGTCTGTCCTTATAATGACGCGATCCGGTCCTGGTTAAAAAACTTAAGACCATGATCAAAAAAATCACCGGAGAAGTATGGAAACCGCTACAGTTTCCCGGCTGGAAAGAACTACGTAATCGCTATGCCCTTTCATCTGCAGGCCGCATAGCCAGTTACAAACAAAAAATAGTTGAAGATGGCAAACTGCTGGAAGGCTCGCTTACTACGGGTTACCGCACGTTAAATCTTCATCGACCCGGCAATAAGGGTACATTGTATATACACCGCGAAATAGCGAAGTTGTTTTTGAAAAAAGCTTCGCCCAGGCACAAATATGTAATACATCTCAATCATAATAAGCTTGACAATAAAATCAAAAACCTGAAATGGGCTACATTGGATGAAATGATCAGGCATCAGCAGGATAGCCCTGCTAAAATCGCTTATAAGGAAAAACAGGCCAACCGTACTACAGGCCTGAAATTAAGCGCAGCCCAGGTAAAGAAGATCAAAGAGACACTCAATAGTAAGTCAAGAAAAATTACGATTAAGCAACTCGCAGAAAAATATGACGTAAGTGAAATGACTATGTACCGTATTAAAAGCGGCGAAAATTGGGGCCGTGTTCATTAAGTGTATTTTTAAATTGTCTTTACTAAGAATATAGTATGCTGTTTTTAGCAAGAGCTTTACTAAATTTATTTTAGTAAAGCTTTATTATTTATCAAAAGCAGCTAATCATGATTTCTCCTTCAACAACTAAATTTCTCAAAGACCTTAAGAAAAATAATAACAAACCCTGGTTTGATGCTCACCGCAAAGACTATGAAAATGCCAAACAGAATTTTGCTGATTTCATCCAGTCTGTAATTGATAAGCATGGAAGGAAAGATAAAACAATCAGCCACCTGAAGGCAAAGGATTGCATGTTCCGCATTAACCGCGACGTTCGTTTTTCAAAAGATAAATCGCCTTATAAAACCAATATGGGCGCCTATATTAACCGGGGTGGAAAAAAATCATTGTTTGGTGGTTATTATTTTCATTGCGAACCAGGACAAAGTTTTGTTGGCGGCGGATTGTGGATGCCAATGCCACCCGAGCTCAGTAAAGTGCGACAGGAAATTGATTACAATTTTGCCGAGTTTAAAAAAATTGTTTCTTCAAAAAAATTCAGGTCGCTATACAACGATGTGTCAAGAGATGCCGAGTATGTATTGACACGTGTACCAAAAGGGTATGAAGCAGATAATCCTGCCGCAGAATACCTGAAACTGAAAAGCGTGGTAGCCATGACTCCTGTGAGTGATAAAGATTTAACTTCATCACAGCTTGAAAAGAAAGTGTTACAAGCTTTTGAAACACTGCAGCCCCTACTCTATTTTCTCAACAATTCTCTTTCAGATTAACAACTATGAAAAAAGCATTTTTTGCAAGCGTATGCACCTGGCTTGTATGCATAGCTGCCGCGCAGAGTTTTACGGTTACTCTGCCAAAATCGTTAAGCAGTAAACCACTGGATGGCCGCCTTTTCATTCTCTTGTCAAAAGATGATTCGCCTGAGCCGCGACTCGGAGCGCAACTTACATTCGGTGTGGATGTGAATGACTGGAAACCCGGAACTGCCAAAACACTTACTACTTCATCTTATGGCTACCCGATTGAAAATTTAAAAAATATTCCCGCAGGCGAATACCATGTACAGGCCTTCTTACACATCTATGAAACTTTTCATCGCAAGGATGGACATGTATTAAAACTGCCGATGGAACACGGTGAAGGAGCGCAATGGAATATTCAACCCGGAAACATTTATTCTTCGTCTAAAAAAATTTCTTTTACGCCTTCGGCAAAATTTACTGTCTCGTTAAGTTTTGATAAAACAATAGAGCCGATCAAAGAACCGGAAGACACTAAATATGTAAAACACATAAAAATTCAAAGTAAGCGGCTAACAGAATTCTGGGGCAGGCCGATGTATATCGGCGCTCATGTATTACTACCAGAAGGATGGGATACACATACTGATGTAAAATATCCACTTGCTATTTTACATGGACATTTTCCTGCTGATTTTGGCGATTGGAGAACAACAGCGCCGGATGAAAACCTGAAGCCCGACAGCAGCACACGTTTTCGAATTACCGGTTATAATAAAATAGAACAGCAGGAAGCATATAATTTTTATAAGTTATGGACCGGGCCAAATTTTCCAAGAGTGATAGCAATAGAAATACAACATGCTAATCAATATTATGATGATTCATATGCGGTGAACTCCGTTAACCTTGGTCCCTGGGGTGATGCAATTACTTATGAACTCATTCCTGAAATAGAAAAACGCTTCAGGGGTATTGGACAGGGTTGGGCACGTTTTGTATATGGTGGTTCTACGGGAGGATGGGAATCGCTGGCAGTACAAACTTTTTATCCTGATGAATACAATGGTTGTTATGCTGCTTGCCCCGACCCGATTGACTTTCGTAATTACACTGTAGTAAATATTTATAAAGATAAAAACGCTTATTACACTGAAAATGGTTTTCAGCGTACACCACGGCCAGGCATGCGCGACTATCTCAGCAATACAACTATCACTTTAGAACAGGCTAACCTGATGGAGCTCGCATTGGGCGATAATACAAGAAGCAGGGGGCAGTGGGATATATGGGAAGCAGTATTTTCTCCTATGGGAAAAAACGGCTACCCGGCAAGAATCTGGGATAAGCGTACCGGTGAGATAAATAAAGAGGTAGCGAAATACTGGCAGGAAAATTATGACCTGGCATATATACTGCAGCGCGACTGGCCAAAATATGGTGAAAAGTGGAAAGGAAAAATTCATATCTACGTAGGAGAAATGGATAATTATTTTTTAAACAATGCGGTTTACTCGGCAGAAGAAGTTTTAAAGAAATTAAATAACCCGGCATGCAACTGTGAAGTAGATTATGAACCGAGGGCGGAGCATTGCTGGAATGGCGATCATACACAGCCCAATTATATCAGTCGTCTCCGCTATCACCAGATGTTTATTACCAAATGGGCTGAAGAAGTAAAAACAAGATCGCCGCAGGGAGCAGATTTGACGGGCTGGCGTTATTAATACAATTATCTTTTGCCAAAAGACTATAAGGACACAGGAAATACTTTATAAACCTTGTGCCTTAATACCCTTATGGCAACATTTACTTATCAGCGAGTTCATCTCTCAGTTTCTTTGGCAGCGACTGCACTACCAACGCATACGAATCATCAATCATTTCTTTTAGCAAATCATTGGAGAGGCTGCCATCTATCGTTACCGTATTCCAGTGTTTCTTATTCATGTGGTAACCGGGCTGCACCGCATCATATCGCTCACGAAGCTCAATCGCTTTTTCCGGATCACATTTGGCGTTGAAACCCGGCACCTCGCTATCCAATGAAGTAAGCAGGAATATTTTTCCCATTACTTTAAACACAAGCGTTTCTTCACCAAAGGGAAATTCTTCTGTTACCCCTTTCTTCCTGATGCAGTATGTGCGAAGAGATTCGATATTCATGCGAGTGATTTAGAACCGCGAATTTCGGTGTATTTGAAACTCCGGTTTTTAACAAGATTCTTTTGATAAAAGTACCAATAATTGGTATTTTTATCAAAAGTACAATATGGCAAAAAATACATCCATTCTTTTGGGCGAACACTTTGAAGATTTTATTTCAGCTAAAATATCATCAGGTCAATACAACTCTGCAAGTGAAGTAGTCAGAACTGCACTCAGACTTTTAGAAGCCGAAGAATCTAAAATCAAAAACCTCAACAAAGCGCTTTCCCAAGGCGAGAAAAGTGGCATAGAAAAAACCTTTAACGTAAAAACACATTTAAAGAAATTACACAATAAGTTCTTATGAAGAAACTGCCCTTTGTTATTACCAAAAAAGCAGTTTCAGACCTGGAAGAAATCTGGCTCTATACGGTTGAAAAATGGTCTGTAGAACAAGCTGATCGCTATTACAACCTGATTTTTGATGAGATAAATTTTATCTGCAAAAACAGAACCGCCGGCAAATCAATGGAACATGTCCGCAAAGGTTATCGGGCATCGAAAGTTAAATCACATCTTATCTTTTACAGAATCGTAAATAACACGGTTGAAGTTATCAGGATTTTACATGAACTCATGGACATTGAAAACAGGCTTAACGATTAGGCAGGCATAATGAAGATAAACAGGCATTCCATGATTTTTATACTGTAAATCATCATCAACCCAATTTAGTTGATAACAAAATATACTTCGGAAGAGGAACAGTTAATCGCTGACAATTTAGAATATGCCCTCGGCATGTATTACCTCTATCCACAGGATAAGCTGAGTTTATGCTTCGAGTGCATTTCAACCTCTACCGGGAAATCTTTTACATTTTTATGCTTTTGTCTGGACCGAGGGTGATAAACGGCATCTTTATGTTCTTTAAATATAAAAAGCTACTGAAAAGAGTTCCGTAAAAATTTCTTTCCCCCTGTTTATTTTTCGCTATAACGGAGCTGTACGGGAAACCCTACTTTTGCTACAATTGCTTCTCCAATGAAATACCGGTATCAACGACCACATCCTTCTTTGACTGATTATATCAGAACCGTACTGGTACTGGAATCATTTGCGGAACCGGATGCTGAACAGTTACCACTTTTTACAAATGGCATACCAGCACTATTATGTGAAACGGAAAAAGATGAGAAAGAAAATGAAACCATTATTCGACTGACATTGTATGGCAAATCAACTCCGGAAGATTGCTGGTCTGCTATTGGTAACAGAACAATCATTGCCTATTTTTTTAAACCCTTTACAGTAGCATGTTTATTCAACCTGTCTGCGGCAAAACTTGTAAAAGATCCGGTTGAGCTCAGCACATGGAATCCCCATCAAATAAATGCGCTTAAAACACAATTGATTTATGCGCAAACAACAACACAAAAAGTCGAAGCGCTGGACAATCTATTAATCTATCAATTGAAGCAGCACAAGAAAGAGTGTGAAATGATAAGATTGATTACAGATGAGATAATGTATAATCCAACTACAGAAATCTTATCGCAGGTACAGGAAAAACTACAGATTAATGAACGCAGCTTTCAACGTTTGTTTAAAAAGTATGTAGGCGTTACTCCCAATCAGTACCGGCGCATTTGCCAGTTCCAGACTTCTTTCAATCAATTGCGGGAGAAAAATTTCGACAAACTCACTGATATAGCATACGATAATGGCTTTGCCGATCAAAGTCATTTTATCCGATCATTCAGGGAGTTCACCCATACCACACCCAATGATTACCTGCGTTCCGGTCTGAAAGAAAAAAATGAGTAGTGTCGGTTTTATTCTATTTTGCCTTCTGTTACCGCTTTAGGTTTGTGATAAATATTTAACACATGAAACAATCAATAAGCCCATGCCTCTGGTACAATGGCCAGGCACAGGAAGCAGCGAAATTGTACTGCTCTGTATTTGCCAATGCAAAAATTACAGCGCAATCATCAATTGTAACAGCGATTGATGTATCTGGACAAAGTTTTATACTGCTCGATGGTGGCCCCATGTACCAACCTAATCCTTCAATTTCATTTTATTATATCTGCGAAACAGAAGAAGAACTGTACAGGATATGGAATGGACTTAGTAAAGAAGGATTAGTAATGATGCCGTTGGATAAATATCCCTGGGCTGAAAAATATGGTTGGCTGGCAGACAAGTTTAGTGTATCGTGGCAACTGGCAATTGGTAAAATAAGTGATACAGGCCAGAAGATTACCCCCAGCCTTCTCTTTACAGGCAAACAATACGGACGCGTAGACGAAGCAATAGCCAACTATTCTTCTGTTTTTAAAAACACTACTGTAGATGGTATTTTGCGATATGGCGCGAATGAGCAACCCGACCAGGAAGGAAAAGTAAAACATGCGCAGATAAATCTCGATGGAAACAAGCTGATGCTCATGGAAAGCGCAGCAGCGCATAAATTCACTTTCAGTGAAGGTGTATCACTCACTATTTATTGCGAAACACAGGAACAGATAGATTATTACTGGGAAAAATTAACCGCGAAAGGCGGACAAGAAAGTATGTGTGGCTGGCTGAAAGATCCATATGGCGTATCCTGGCAAATAGTTCCAACAGTGCTGAGCAAGATCATGAGCGACCCTGCAAAAGCGGGTAAAGCAGCAAAAGCATTTATGTCGATGCGAAAACTGAATATTGAGCAAATTGTACAGGCTTCGATTGCCTGATAATCTACATAACCATTATCCAATTAAGGTAATAAAGCTAAAAACTAGCATATGGTTGATGTTCCTGTTTGTTAGTTGTATCAATTTTGCCGGTGATTGTGAAACCGAAGTTTCAAAGCGGATTTTTAATCCTGATAAAACTATTCAAGCGATAACGATCGTCACAGATTGCGGCGCAACCACGTCATCTTCTATGGCGTAAGGATTGTGGAGAGTTCTGATACAACTGACGAAGGCATTCGGAACAATACCATTCTCGGCAGTAATACCGGAGTCCGTATCGAGTGGGTATCTAACGACACATTGACAATAATAGGAGCCGATACGGCCAGTGGGTATACAATGAAAACCCATCTTAAATTGAAGAAAACAAATACCGATGTAATAATCCGGTATATTGATTAAAAATGTATAAAAAACAGACCTTTAAATCTCCCTGATTAACTTCAAATTTTCATCGCTCTCTCAACCTGTTTCATCCGGCAAAAATCAGTATTCAACGAATTTCGACTGTTAAAAGCCTTGAGACCGTTTACTTTGAGGCACCCTGATACTATTTTTGACACCCGAATGAAGAAATCGAGACCAACATACCTTTTATTCCTGGGCTTTTTGTTTTTCCTTGGCTACCACCATGGTTTTGCAAATTCAAGGAAGCATTTTCAGATCAATCCTGCTGTTCAGATTATTGAGAAGAATAATTCCTTTGCACTCAACAAAGCCGGGCAAAAAGAAAGCTCAATAAAATCAGCGTTGCCCTTCGATGCCAGCGATGATGATGAATTCGCTTCAGGAAGGAAAAGAACAACGACTTTGAATTACACAGAACCGTACAATAACTCAATCACTCTTTCCAGCCCACGCAATAGTAAAAAGGAATCAGGCGATTGCTTTACATATTTACCACGTTACAAATACATTTTTCAACGAACACTAAGAGTCTGATTTTTCAAAGATGCATCCCTACATGATGCATGTATTGCCTGCCAAATCACCCGGTATAAAAATCGCCCGGTATCGCTTAACCGGTACCGCTATATGCAGTTTAAAATTAACCCGAAACCAATGATTAATAAAAAATCAATTACAATGAACAGAATAGCATGGATGTTTGGTTTGTGTGCCCTTGTATATGCCACAAGCTGCGCCCCGAAAAAAAAGGAAACGGAAGAAAAGGAAAAATTTACCGCTACCAGTCCGCTCACAGCCGATACGTCTTTTACAAAAGAATATGTATCGCAGATACAGTCTGTACGTAACATAGAAATACGTGCGCAGGAAAAAGGTTATCTCCAAAAAATTTATGTAGACGAAGGCCAGCAGGTAAAAGCAGGACAGGTTCTGTTCCGTATCATGCCAAAGCTATATGAAGCGGAAGTATTGAAGTCGGAAGCTGAAACAAAAGCTGCGGAAATAGAATTGCAGAATACCAAGGTGTTGGCAGATAAAAATATCGTATCTAAAAATGAACAGGCGCTTGCACAAGCCAAACTGGATCAGGCAAAAGCTGAAACTGCGCTTGCCAAAACACATTTATCTTTTACAGAAATACGTGCACCATTTGATGGCACTATTGATCGCATTCCT
>JAEUVI010000520.1 GCA_016787105.1 Chitinophagaceae bacterium
ACTACCTGGTCGTATATTTCATCAAAATCAAGGTTTCTTTTTTTGTCGATGTAGCCGGTAGCACAAAATTTACAACTGAGCGAGCACCCAATTTGTGAGGACACACAAGCCGTTCTTCTTTCTTCTGTAGGAATCAATACACCTTCAATCAAATGTCCGTCAAATGTTTTGAACCTGCTTTTGATTGTTCCGTCAGCCGAATATTGAGTAGCATCTACAGTAAGTGCTGGTAGGGTAAACTGATTTGCTAAAAGATGCCTCAGATCTTTGGAGAGGTTCGTCATATCATCAAACGACTGTGCTTTTTTCTGCCACAGCCATTCATACACCTGCCTGGCCCGGAATTTCATGTCTCCGTTTTCCACGAAATATTCTTCCAGATCAGATAATGAAAGATGCCTGATATTCTTAGACTTAGCCTTTAGCATGCTGCAAAGATACGGGCAAGCAGTCCTATTGTCCGTAATTTCCCTTCATCAGGTCGCTCATGTCACGTATGGTATAGCCTGCGGAAGAAAATATAAAATCAGTTTTGCTTATACTTATTGTTTCAATTACTTTTTTACCATCCTTTTCCATTTCAGCCATCAGGAATTTTTTTCCAATTCCGGGCAAATCTGACCAGTCATTTGAAGCGCCTGTATTCCTTCCTGCCATCGGATTTTTGCCCATCATGCCAAGCAGGGGAAGTAAAGCGAAATCAGTTTTTATAAACCAGATATTCGCTTTCCCTTTCTCATTTGTCACTTCATATTCGTCTGCAGGATAATTACAGATTGTTTTTGTGTTGCCTGTTTTTCTGAAACTGCCTGTAGAATGCGTACTATCTTTTTTATTGGCCGCCATTTCTTCGCTTTTTTTTACAGCCCTATCGAGAAAAGATTTCATATTCATTACTATAATGGTTTTTTCTTTCTCGCTCACAATTATCATTTTCCCTTCATTATTGTAAATGATAAGGCCCCCGTCTTTTTTTTCTTCGGGTTTGATAGCCGCATAATCACCAGACTCAGTATAGTAATAAGAAATAGTACTGCTTTTCTTATCATTCATTTTCTGCACCACATTTCTTTCGAATTTTATTTCTTTAGGAACAATAGGACTTTGCGCCGGAGCTGCTAAAGAAAAAGCCAGAAAACTGCAAATGATTAAAATCCTCATAACTGGTAAGTTTTATTATTCAAGCAAAAATAAAAAGACCGGTTGAGTTTTGATTTGAAAAAAAGAATTGTCGTTTTTGAATCACTGGATTAAATAATAGCCCTTTAAGTGAATCTTCGAAAAAATAACTTTGTTTTTTAATTCATACAATTTTAGCGATCATTTTTCACTTTCCTGTTTTACCCGGATTTGTTTTATTTTTCCTGCAATTATGAAACCTGTTTATATAGTAGATGCAGTGCGTACGCCAATTGGTAAATACGGTGGTATTCTTTCTGGCATCCGCCCGGATGATTTGCTGGCTCACGTAATACGCACGGTGATACAAAGAAACCCGCTTGACATACATGCAATAGAAGATGTGATTGCAGGTGATGCAAACCAGGCTGGTGAAGACAACCGTAACGTAGCAAGGATGGCAACATTGCTGGCTGGCTTGCCTGTATCTGTTGCAGGCAATACGGTAAATCGCTTATGCGCTTCAGGCTTGCAGGCGATAATGGATGGTGCAAGACAAATCATGTGCGGCGATGCACAGTTGATAATTGCAGGTGGTGTGGAAAGTATGTCGCGGGCGCCGTTTGTTGTGCCGAAAGCCACAGGTGCATTTCAACGGCAAAGTGAAATGGTTGATACCACATTGGGATGGAGGTTTACCAATCCAAAGCTTGCAGAAATGTATCGTCCCTATAGCATGGGAGAAACAGCAGAGAATGTTGCGAAGAAATGGAATATAGCACGAGAAGAGCAGGATGAATTCGCATTTCATTCACAGCAAAAATATTTCGCTGCGAAAAGAGATAATAAATGGGATGATGAAATGGCGCCGATAGAGCAAATTAATGATCGGCTGGTAAGCTGGATCGTAAATGATGAACATCCAAGAGAAACAACATTGGAAAAACTGGCCTCATTAAAACCTGCATTTGCAAAAGATGGAACAGTTACGGCAGGTAATTCATCAGGGATCAATGATGGCGCTTCAGCTTTGTTGCTTGCGGGTGAGGAGGCGATAAAAGAATATGAATTGACACCGCTGGCAAAAGTGATATCAATGGGTGTTGCCGGTGTTGATCCTGCAATAATGGGCATTGGCCCGGTGCCTGCTACAAGGAAAGCATTGCAACGTGCAGGACTTAGTATTAGTGATATTGATTTAATAGAGCTTAATGAAGCATTTGCTTCACAATCCATCGCTTGTATCCGCGAACTGGGAATAGATAGTAATAAAGTGAATGTAAACGGAGGGGCTATTGCATTAGGTCATCCGCTTGGCTGCAGCGGAGCGAGAATATCAACTACTCTATTGCATGAAATGAGAAGGAGAAATGCAAAGTATGGTTTGGCAACGATGTGTGTAGGAGTGGGGCAGGGGGCGAGTATGATATTTGAGAACTATAGCCTCACCTAACCTCTCCAACGGAGAGGAACAGCGCACAGCCCTCGCTTTTGGAAAAAGCCTCCTCCCGACCTCCTCCAAAAGAGGAGGCCATCAGTTCACAGCCCTTGCTTTTCGGAGATTCTGCTAAATATGAAAGCTTTGAAAGTGTTGAATAAAGAACTAAAGTTGAAGTGGCGGCCTTACCTAACCTTTCCAAAGGAGAGGAACAGCCCACAGCCCTTGCTTTTCGGAAAGGCGGATAGAAACAAGAGTCTCCGCAAAATGCAGAACAAAGAACTACAGGTGAAGTGGTAGAGATATAGATGATTAAAGATTTGCGGCACCGCTCCCTCTCTTTTGGAGAGGGAGGTGGAGGGTGAGGCCTTTTCGAAACTGTTGAATAAAGAACTAAAGCTAATGTGGTAGATATATAGTTTATTAAAGATTTGGATACAGCTCTCTCTTTTTTGAAGAGGGAGATGGAGGATGAGGCCTGGTACTAAAAACTAAAATTCACCAACTCATTCAAAGTAATAACCTGCTGCTCACCACTCTTCAGATTTTTTACAGCACATGTTTTATTTTCCAGTTCACGGTTGCCGATTATTATGGCATAGGGAATATTCTTTTTCTCTGCATATTTAAACTGCTTATCCATCTTTGATTGCTCATGATATATTTCGCAGCGGATATTTTTGTTTCTCAATTGCTGCATGTAAATGAATGCTGTTTTGCTTTCGCTTTCTCCAAGATTAAAAAATAAAACCTGCGTACCTGTATGCACATCTTCAGGAAATAATTTCAATTCTTCCATTACATC
This sequence comes from Chitinophagaceae bacterium, assembly GCA_016787105.1. GTDB lineage: Bacteria > Bacteroidota > Bacteroidia > Chitinophagales > Chitinophagaceae > JAFDYH01. The sequence continues at coordinate 3,363 of JAEUVI010000520.1, forward strand.
ATAAATACGATCCACTCCAAAGGAAATACCGACACCGGGTATGCCTGGAACACCAAACAAACCAGTGAGATCATCATAGCGTCCGCCTCCACCAATGCTGCCCATCTGAACATTATTTGCTTTTACTTCGAAAATGGTACCGGTATAGTAGTTAAGGCCACGTGCAAGGGTGAAGTCTATCGTGAGGCGTGAAACGGAAGACGTGAGAATCATTTCCATTTCATCAATTCCTTCTTTGCCGGATTGAATACTTCCAAGTAATTCTTTTGCTTTATTTATTTTTTCTTCATTGCTTCCCGATATAGAAAGATAAGTTTCGATAATTTTTATCTGTTCATTATTCAATCCTCTTTGCGATAGCTCTTCTTTTACTTTTTCCAATCCAATTTTATCTAATTTATCAATTGCTACAGTGATGTCCGTCATCTTATCACTGCCGCCACATAGTTCAGCCAATGCTGATAATATTTTCCGGTTATTGATTTTTATGTCAACACCAATTCCCAGTTTTTCAAAAGCAGTAGCATAAATCGTTGCGAGTTCCACTTCATTTATCAATGATTTACTGCCTACCACATCCGCATCGCATTGATAAAACTCACGGTATCTTCCTTTTTGCGGGCGGTCTGCACGCCATACAGGTTGTATCTGGTATCGTTTAAAAGGAAAAGTCAATGTGCCATGGTTCATTGCTACATAACGTGCGAATGGAATGGTGAGATCGTATTTTAGTGCACGCTCGGTAAGGTTCTTATCATTTTTTCCTTTCAGTACATTTTCAAAAGCAGTTTTCGCTTTATCAATATTCTTTGGATCATTCAGTCCGTTGTTCAGTATTTTAAAAATCAATTTATCCCCTTCCTCGCCATATTTCCCCATCAGTGTTTCCAGGTTTTCCATCGCCGGTGTTTCCAGCGGTTGAAAACCGTATAATTCAAAAACAGATCTTATTGTATTGAGAATATAATTGCGTTTACGGACAACATCCGGTCCAAAATCCCTCGTTCCCTGCGGTAAACTGACTGTAACTTTTGCCATTCCTAATCTTTTTCT
>JAEUVI010000534.1 GCA_016787105.1 Chitinophagaceae bacterium
ACTACCTGCTCCCCTTCTCCTTTGCAGGTATCGCAGCGGCCACCATCTACGTTAAACGAAAAATGTTTGGGCAAAAAGCCGCGCATCTTACTCAATGGTTGCTTCGCAAATAAATCACGTATTTCATCATACGCTTTTATATATGTTACCGGGTTGCTCCGGCTTGATTTACCTATCGGGTTCTGATCCACCAGCTCGATTTGCGAAATGCTTTCAATATCGCCTGTTATCGCTTTATGAAAACCAATCTTATCCGCAATCTCTCCTTTTATCTTTTTAAGCGCAGGATATAATATTTGTTTTACCAAAGTTGTTTTGCCGCTACCGCTTACGCCACTTACAACGCATAATACATTCAGCGGAAACTGTACAGTAATATCCTTAAGGTTATGTTGCCTCGCTCCTTCTACCGTTATTGATTGATTCCATTTGCGTAATGTCTTGGGTGTTTCAATCTTCAATTGACCGGATAAATATTTTCCGGTAAGGCTCATTTCATTTGAAATGATTTCATCATAATTGCCCTCCGCCACCAACTCACCACCCAAATGAGAAGCTAGTGGTCCCATATCTATTATATGATCTGCCTCCCGCATCATCATTTCATCATGCTCCACTACAACTACAGTATTGTTTAAATCACGCAATTCCTTTAATACACGAATCAGGTTGGCAGTATCTCTTGAATGCAAACCAATAGATGGCTCATCCAATATATATAATGAGTTTGTAAGATTACTACCGAGGCTTCTTGTCAATTGTATCCGCTGACTTTCACCTCCGCTCAATGTATTGGCAAGCCTGTTGATGGTTAAATAACCGAGACCTACATTTAATAATATATCAAGCCTGTGATTAATTTCTATCAGAATGCGCTTTGCAACTTCCTTGTCATAGTCACTTATTTTACTTTCAAGTTCATTAAACCATTTTTTCAAATCCCGAACAGGCAGCTCACTTATTTCACCAATATTTTTATCATTCACTTTTACATACAAGGCTTCTTTGCGCAGGCGATACCCTTTGCAATCGGGGCATTGCGTACGACCACGATAGCGGCTTAACAATACACGGTATTGAACTTTATATAAATTCTGTTCTACTTCCTTAAAAAAAGCATTGATACCAAGTGCATGTTCATTGCCTTCCCACAATACCTCGTATTGCTTGCTGGTAAGATCTGCAATCGGCTTGTGGATCGGGAAGTTAAATTTCTTCGCGCCTTTTATAAACTGTTCCCGCCACCAGCCAAGCTTCTCACCTTTCCACGGAGCTACAGCACCATCATATACGCTCAATCTTCTGTCTGGAATTACCAATTCACTATCTATACCGAGTACCTGGGAAAATCCTTCGCAGGTAGGGCATGCACCAAAAGGATTATTAAATGAAAATAAATTCGGAACGGGTTCTTCAAATTGTATACCGTCCATCTCGAAGCGATTGTTGAAATGCAATAAAGGGTTGTGAGTTGTAAGCCGTGAGTTGCCTGAGTCTGTTTTTTTACTTTTTACTTTTTCCTTTTTACTTTCTGCTTCCTGCTGCTCACTCGTCACCTGAACATACACATCACCTTCTCCTTCATAAAATGCCGTACCTACTGAATCACCGAGACGATGAATATCATCTTCATCAAAATCTTTGACAACAATCCTATCTACTAATATATATGTAGCCGTTTTCTGATTTTTGGTTTCTAGTTTTGCCTTTAGATCTTTATCGCTCAATTCCAGTAATTCTTCAATACGTTGTGGCTCTAAAGCACCTTCCTCGTTCCCGTCTAAACGGGATGGGGAAGCTATTCTTGAAAATCCTTTTTGTACCAGAATATTAAGTTCTTCTTTTAAATCCCGGTTTTTATGTTTCTTAAAAAGAGCGAGTATAAAGACTTTATCACCCGCTTTCAATTGCTGTATTGCTTTTACCACATCTGTTACATCATCCTTCTTTACCTGGTTGCCGGAAACGGGTGAAATTGTTTTACCAATCCTTGCATATAAGAGGCGTAAGTAGTCATACAATTCTGTCATACTACCTACAGTACTACGTGGTGTTCGCGTTATAACCTTCTGTTCAATGGCAATTGCCGGACAAAGCCCTTTTATAAAATCCACGTCCGGCTTGTTCATGCGGTTCAGAAACTGGCGGGCATAAGCACTAAGGCTTTCCGCATAGCGGCGCTGCCCTTCAGCATATAATGTATCAATCGTAAGTGAAGACTTGCCTGAACCAGAAACACCAGTTACCACCACTAGTTTATTTCTTGGAATTTCCACATCAACGTTCTTCAGGTTGTGGACCCGGGCACCCTTGATATAGATATTATTTGTGGTTTTTACGGTCGGCTTTACCTGGGATTTTTCCTCAATTATTATCTTTTCCATTTTTCGCGTAAGCAAATGTAAACCCTTAACAGCACTTAATTTGCGCCGATCCTTAACAGTTTTTTAAGGTGTTTTGCCCAACCGTGTGGCAATAAATATTTGTCTGGTTCAGAAAAAGGCATATTTTTAAATCCTGAATCAAAACAAATAAACCGCCAAAATTAATCTCGCCTATAAGTATCACTTCTACTTAATTCTCACAATCCAAGAAAACCAAAACCAATATCTCTGAACACCTAAACCATTAAGGAGTTTATGAAAACCTTTATCAAAAAAACAGACCACGAATTAATCAATCTCTTCGGAGAAGGAAACTTTGATGCCCTTGAAGCCTTAGTGCTCCGGCATAAAGACAAGTTGTACACTTCCATCCTCTTTCTTGTTAAAGACAAATATCTGGCCGAAGATATCTTCCAGGATGTTTTTATCAGAATAATTGACACTTTAAGAGGTGGTCGCTACACTGAAGAAGGAAAATTCTTACCCTGGGCTATGCGTATCGCACACAATCTATGTGTTGACCATTTCCGCAAGGTAAAACGTACCCCTACTATTAAAACGGGTGACGACAAAGATATTTTCGAAGTTCTCAACTTCACTGAAGATGGCGTAGACGTTCGTATGATGAAACGCCAGAGCTATGATCGTGTTAGGGAAATGCTGGAACGCCTTCCTGAAGATCAGCGCGAAGTGATTATCCTGCGCCACTATGCGGATATGAGCTTTAAAGAAATAGCTTCAGTTACAAATTGCAGCATTAATACAGCGTTGGGCCGTATGCGCTATGGTCTTATTAACCTTCGCAAAATGATGGTGCAAAAACAAATAGCATTATAATAACACCATTTTCTTCTGCAGGAAGAAAGCTAACCAATTAACAGTTTGTCATTCTGTATCTCCCGGTGGAGATCGGAAGTCAGGTATACATAAAAATATAACTGGTTTATTGAACCGCCAGGCTGATACAGGGTGACACCAAATTGAAAAACCCCGGACTTTTGTTCGGGGTTTTTCAATTGTCTGAACCGGGATTAATTGTATTGAATGGATTGTGGGGAGATTGAAGAAGAGTGCTATAAAATTAATTTGATGCTATATTCTTAGAACTTTATCCCATAATTAAATAGATATAACCGGTAAGGCAGGAAGATGAAAAGAAAAGATGAATATGCTATTTTACCGTTTTATTGTCTTCCCGGTAAAACCCATAAGGCAATAAAAAAAGGACGAGCAATCGTTTAACTCTACTTATTCGTCTTTCGGAAAGCCTCTAATCCGCATTGCAGCCAGGCGGCAAACTCTGCGGCATCAGGTGTATAGTATTTTGTTTTTGTCAAAGCAATCTGATCAGCATTGATAATAGCATATTGCGGTTGTGAAGTAGCACCAAAATTTTCTGTCTGAAATGTCGCCCACTTATCGCCTACTGTTACTATTTCCTTTTGTGTACCTGCCGAAGTAGTGATAACAGTTTGCTCTGTTAACGGCAGGTTTCTTCGTTCATCAACGTATAGCGAAACAACAACGAATTCATGCTTCATCAGGCTGTCTACTTCCGGGCTTGTCCATACACTCTCTTCCATTTTCCGGCAATTCACACAGGCCCATCCTGTAAAATCAATCAAGACCGGTTTGTTTTCTTTTCTGGCTTTTTCCAGCGCTTCAGTATATTCATTTTCCAATGGCTTGAATCCACGTTTACAGTTTACAGGATTTTCAAACATGCTATAGCAAAGTGGTGGAGGAAACCCGCTGATTAATTTCAGGTTGGCATATTTCGTATTGGTAACACCCGGTGCCAGATATAATGTAATAGCGCCAAATAATGCAATGAACACGATTCTTGTGACGGAATATTTTTTTACCGGCGACGAATGCCCAATTCTAAGTATTCCCAATAAATAAAGCGTTGTGAGTAATCCAACAACTACCCAGATAGCAATGAATATTTCCCTTTTCAAAAAACCCCATTGCTTTACCAGGTCAGCATTCGAAAGGAACTTAACAGCCAATGCAATTTCTACAAATCCTAATACCACTTTTACATCTGTCATCCATCCGCCGGATTTTGGTAAAGATTTTAACCAATTAGGAAACATTGCAAACAATGCAAAAGGCAAGCCCAAGGCTAATCCGAAACCAGCTGCACCTGCAGTTAACGGCCACGCTCCCTGGTCAGCTACGCCAACCAGCAAAGTTCCCAGTATCGGGCCTGTACAGGAAAAAGAAACGATGGCGAGTGTAGCAGCCATGAAAAAAATGCCTCCTATATTTCCCAAACCTGATTTGGAGTCCATTTTATTAGCCAACCCTGAAGGCAATCCTATTTCAAATAAACCAAAAAACGATAACGCGAAAAACACAAAGACAAAAAAGAAAAAAATATTCAGCCACACATTGGTTGAAATATTATTGAATATCTCCGGACTTATCGCCTTATCCGCCACATGAAATGGTACCGTGATAAGAATATAAATCAGGAAAATAAATAACCCATACAGTATCGCATTCGTAATACCCTTGCCGCTCGACTGTGATTTTTTAGTAAAAAAAGTAACTGTTACAGGAATCATTGGGAATACGCAAGGCGTGAGTAATGCAATCAACCCACCGAGAAAGCCCAAAAGAAAAATAGTAAATGCGCTTCTGCCGGTTGTACCATCATCACCACAATCATTCACCGGTTTTTTTATATTGATTGATGATACACGTATTTCTGTTTTTGATTCTACGCCACCTTCCAACGTTACTGTAAAAGGAAATTGCGCCGGGTAAAACTCTTCTCCTTTACCATAGGAATAATTCAAAACTCCCCTCAATTGCGCCGGCACTTTACCAGTTATTGAAATACCCGCTTTCCATTCGCTTTGCTCTTCATACACCTTTACAGGTATATTATCGAATATTTCAACCTTGATTGTTTTTGAAACACCGCTCTCAACAAAAGGACCTTCATGTACAATACTCGAATCAGGAAATTCAACACCTGCCACTTTCACTTCATTCAATACCTGGTTGGGGGCATACAATTGCCATTCTCCTGCATCTTCGGCAGTAAATGTTATTTCATATTTTCCTTCACCTTTCTTTTGTGCAGATGCCTTCCATTTATACACCAGCGATGCGGAATCCTGCGAATAAGCAATAGCGAAACAAAAAAGAAATACAACTATAAATGTGCTAAAGCGTGCAATACGATTCATCCGAATGAAATTAAAAAAATAAAACGGGTTATTGATAATAACCCGTTATACAAAATTATTTATGTATGGTTCAGTTTACCGGTACACTGAAACTGACTTTCTTTGGCGGAAGGCATTTTTTATCATCACATGTCTGAAACTCTACAGTACCAGTAATATTGGTTTTCGCTTTTCCTTTCAGCTTTACTACCTGTACAAAATCTACGCTACCCGCGTATTGATTGGCTGATACACCCAGCCTTGCATCATGAAACTTTTCCATTTTACCCGTTTCTTTCACTTTGCCATCCAGCTTTACCAGTGGATTTGCCACGAATTTTATATCCGTTGGATTTACAACCGCATCATCCGGCTGTACCTGTGAATATAAATGCCAGCCCGATTGCACCGTTGCTGTCAGGTGCACTTCATATGTTTTATCCGCTGTTTTTTTTGCAGTAAAAGTCCAGCTTACCGGGTTCGGAGCCTGTGCATTTGAAAAAATAAAAGAGAATAAAATGAGAGATGAAAACAACAATTTCTTCATGACATATATTTTACTATTCGTACGGTAAAATTGCTCCTTTTAGATGATTCTAAACTGTTAATTGTTGCATGGTTTATCAACGAACCTGCCATTAAACAAGCAAAATCAATAAACTAATTGATTTTCAATAACAGTTTCTTCAGGAAACCAATTGTTCGGCCATCACAAGCGTTTGAATTATCTCCCGTCCATCTGTATTTCCCAGCACTTCTGAGCAGGCTCTCTCCGGGTGTGGCATCATTCCAAACACATTACGGCTGGCATTGCATATGCCTGCTATATTACGCATAGCGCCATTGGGATTACCAACTTCATTGATATTGCCATATTCGTCGCAGTATTTATAAATAACCTGGTTGTTTTTTTCAAGTACATCCAGTGTCTTTTCGTCCGCATAATAGCGGCCTTCTCCATGAGCAATAGGAATTTTATAAATTTTGCCGGTATCGTTAGTCAGAAATACATTTTTGCAAATAAACTGCTGGTTTGCGTTACGTAAAACAGCGCCAGGCAATAAATGTGATTCGCAAAGGATCTGGAAACCATTACATACGCCAAACACCTTTCCCCCCTTATTTGCAAATTCTATTACACTTTGCATCATTGGGCTGAAACGGGCGATAGCACCACAACGCAGGTAATCGCCATATGAAAAACCACCGGGAAGAACAATACAGTCTTCTGTATTGAACCGGCTCAAATCTTTTTCCTTATGCCAGAGCATTATCACTTCTTGGTCGAGGTCATACTTCAAAGCATCATACATATCCCTGTCACAGTTGGAACCCGGAAAAACAACAACGCCAAATTTCATAATCTGTATTTTGATGTAGAAATGTAAAGGTAAATCAAGACAGGGAAGTTTGCCGGTGAAATCATAAACATTTAATCCCCGCGCATTGACATTTAGCTTACCCAGGCACCACTATATTGCTGGTATATAATAATAAATACTATCACCAGCCAGAATAAAATGGCCTGGAAAATCTTTTTCTCCGAATAAATATATGCGCACCCGTGAAATGCCGCAAGCGGCACCGCTGCTATCACCCAGTTTTCAAGTGTATTGCCAGAATTAAAAAAAGGTACCAATATCGCTGCAAGAAGGTAAAGCAGAACAATACTCCAGGCTTTTCGTACCTGTATAAGCATGCGGCGCAGGTTATTTTGCACATAATAGCCCCCGAGGATAAATAAAGCACAAAGAAAAAATGAACTCACCGCTATCCAGATCGATTGCCGAAAACGAGGCAGGTTGATGTCAATGTATGGCAATATTTTATCAAGGCCCCACTGGTTGGTAAGGAAAAGATAAACCAGGTAAAAATAATAGGGCGTTGTCATGCCAAGTATGCAAATAAGCCATTCGTTAAGACGAAAAGGACGCATAAGCATGAGGCCGAAAATAGCCCAGATAATAAATATTACCGAAGGGAAAAAGATAAATGAGCAGATGCCGATACCCATGCCAACATTGAAAATTATGCCCTTTGCCTGCGTCATGTTATGTGTACGGAAAAGACCCGCCAATACCAAAATAAGAATGGTATTGACAAATAACGGTGCAGAAAAATAATTCCATTCCGGTACCAGCGATGTAACGATAAGATAAGCCATGCCCGGCAAAAAAGTTTGCCGCTGCATCATCCTGTTATCATTTATAACCTTATTAAGGCCTGCTGCTTGTATGTAAATTAAAATATACGCAGCCAAAGCATATACAAATGAGGAAGATTTACCGACATCACTTAACAAAGAAAGTATAGCCCTGAAAAGAGGGCCGTCCTTTGGTTGACTCACAGGCACATGGGGATGCAAAAAAACCGGGATTTTTATAAGCATTCCGAATAGAAACAACAATAATATGTTAGCCGGTGTTTTTTGCTTGAATACGCCTGTCACAGATAAAGGATGCTATTGGTTTATCAGTTATAATCGATTTTGGCAAAACAAATATAGTTACGATAAATACACGGAATGATAATTTGCTTTGAGCTCACCTGTTTACCATATTTCGGCATGAATTCATAACCTTTATCAAGATTCTTCAATGTAGGGTTCCGGTTTATCTGTCCGTCCGGCACTACAGAATAATCATTGAGCAATAACATTCTTTTTTCCTGCTGGTTAAACAAAAAATGCAGTTGACCACCTGTATTCACCAATTGATAAGAAACCCTGAAGTCACCATCATCATCAAACTGATCTTTGCTGATTACATTACTCCACTCCAGTTTCCCATCGTTGGCAAATGAAAGTATTACAATATTATCCGCATGAGATCGCACAGCCTGGTTATTCCTGAAATTGTTATTGCGCCACCACATACTGCTGTAGTACGGGGAATAATAGTAATAATCGTAAGGCGACATGAAAGGGCTACCGTACATATAATCCCAGCGATTCCATGAATTGTAACGCGAAGTAGTATAGTAAGCTTCGCTACCTATAATAAAACCACCATCTCTTTTTATTATCACATTTTTTATAAAGTAGTCATTGAATGCCATTTTTATATTGGCATCGCCTTTCGCTTCTTTGCGCAGCTCTTCGCTGAACGTGAGAATGTTCTGCATAATGGGCTGGGCCGAAGCTTTATCCCATACATAAAAATAAAATCCATCAATATTACCACGACGCTGCTTATAATAAAAAGAAGTAAGAAAATACCGCTTATTGTAATTATCTACTTTGATATGTATTTCATCGAGCAGATTTTTGCCAAGATCAAGATTTCTACCGATTAAAGAGTCGGATAATGCGGGCTTAACAACAAGAGATACATTTTCAATATTATCATTATTGCTTCGCTTGAATTTTGCAAATACAATATCTCCGTCATTATCTACATAAAACTGATCGAGATAATCATTACGCTCTTCCATCGCCATGCGCATAACACTACGTTTAATCAGCTCCAGTTTATCATTGAAAAGAACAGTAGTAACGATATAGTTCTCCTTATTGCGGCTATTGATTTTAAAGACCACAATTTTGCTCTTATCCTCACTGGAAATGGTTGAATACAGTTTATTATTAGCTGCAAAACCGATGTGGGTTGTATCGAGAGTTACCGGTTCTCCGACTTTTTTACCAAACGCATCAATAGTAGCACTCATACAATACACTACATTCTTGCGCTGGTATTGATAAATCACATACGTATAGTCGGTGTAAGGGAAAAAATCAACATTAATGAGGCGATCGTCGGGAATATAGTCCATTTCCACCTTGCCTATTTGCTTCATATCGTTGTCATAAACAGCGATAAAATCCCGGTTGCGATTGTTTTTATATATAAGAAAATTGCTTCCGAATTTCCCGATTATTTCAAAATTCATACGGCGGCTATCGTCTCGCTCAGGTTCTGAATAGACAATCCGTTGTGCCTTTACCGAAACCCCGGTGAATAACATGACAACGCCTACCCATACCCTCAAATCTTTAAGCATATATACCTGATTTTTTGCTGATTAAAGTTAAAGCTTAGCCTGCAAAATAGCTCTAAATATTTAGCCAATATTTGAGCCGTTCAATACTTATATGAACGGGGAAAAACAGCAAAAAGTTGCATGCCTGCCGGCGTAATTATCACCATTTACCAACAGAAAAAAGACGAACACTATGATATTTCTTCGAAATTAAAATTTGCATATACCTTTGCAACCTTATCCATACAGACCTAACTCTGTACCGGACCCAAACATAAGTTTCAGCAAAGTGAAAATACCGACTAATAAAGTCACTGCCGCAGGATTAATTATTGCATTAGGAATTATTTACGGGGATATCGGCACCTCGCCCTTGTATGTAATGAACGAAATTACCAATGGCAGGGCCGTAACCAACGACCTGATTCTGGGAAGTCTTTCCTGTATTATCTGGACACTCACCCTTCAAACAACGGTTAAATACGTTATTCTCACCCTCCAGGCAGATAACAGGGGTGAAGGTGGCATCTTTTCTTTGTATGCATTGGTAAGAAGGCAAAAAAAGTGGCTGGTTATTCCTGCTATGATTGGCGGCGCAGCCCTGATCGCAGACGGAATGATTACGCCACCTATTTCTGTGACCTCGGCCGTTGAAGGATTAAGACAGATTCCTGCTTTTCACGATATAGGCATATGGAATATCGTTTATATCGTTATAGCGATCCTAACAATATTGTTTTTTTTGCAACAGTTTGGCACCGCCTCGATTGGTAAACTGTTTGGACCAATCATGTGCCTCTGGTTTTTAATGATAGCAATATTGGGGGTAAACCATCTTTTCGATGATCTCAGCATTTTTAAAGCATTTAACCCCTACTATGCATTTGAATTACTAACACAATATCCGGGCGGATTCTGGTTATTGGGAGCGGTATTTTTATGTACCACCGGGGCAGAGGCATTGTATTCGGATCTGGGACACTGCGGAAAAGAAAATATCCGGATGACCTGGATATTTGTTAAAAGCTGCCTTTTATTGAATTACCTGGGACAGGGCGCCTGGTTAATACATAATTACAACGGGCAAACGATCACGCCAGAAATGATTACATCTGGCTTTCACTGCTTTTACGGCATCATGCCGCCATGGTTCAAAATCTTTGGGGTCATAATTGCTACAACAGCCGCAGTCATAGCCAGCCAGGCCCTCATCAGCGGATCATTTACACTCGTAAGCGAAGCGATGCGATTGAATTTGTGGCCTAAATTAAAAATCAGCTATCCCACTGAAGAACGTGGACAGTTATATGTTCCAGGCATTAATTTTCTTCTTTTCTTCGGTTGTATCGGAATTGTTTTATACTTCAGGGAGTCTTCGAAAATGGGTGCTGCATACGGCCTTGCGATTACGCTTTGCATGATTGCGACCTCTATTCTTTTTGCGAACTATCTTATTTCAAGAAGAGTAAAATCGTACTGGGTTTACCTTTATCTCTTTGTTTATTTTTCAATTGAGTTCGGTTTTCTTTTTGCAAACCTCGATAAGTTCAAGCATGGTGGATATGTGACACTGGTTGTTGGTGGCGGTCTCTTTTCTATCATGTATATCTGGTACAGGGCAAGAAAAATCAAAAACAGGTATGTTGAGTTTGTACGCCTTGAACATTATATTCCAAAAATACAAGAGCTGAGTGCAGACAGGAGTGTGGCAAAATATGCTACCCACCTTGTTTATCTTACAAGCGCCAATAACCCGAAGGAAATTGAGCATAAAATCATCTATTCCATCCTGAATAAAAAACCCAAACGGGCAGATATTTATTGGTTTGTTCACGTTGATACCATGGACGATCCATATGCCTGCGAGTATAAAGTTGATCATATAATCCCCAATGATATAATCAGGGTAGAGTTCAGGCTGGGTTTCCGGATGGAGCCGCGTATTAACCTGATGTTCCGTAAAGTTGTAGAAGACCTTGTTGCAAACATGGAGGTAAATATCAGCAGCCGCTATGAGAGCCTTGCAAGCAGCAATACCGTGGGCGACTTCCAGTTTATAGTAATGGAAAAATACCTGAGCCAGGATAATGAATTACCATTCTTTGAAAGAGTGATTATGAAGTTATATTTCTGGATCAAGGAAATCAGCCTTTCTGAAGAAAGAGGATTTGGCCTCGACGTAGGAAATGTGACTGTTGAAAAATTCCCACTGATTGTAACGCCTGTTACCAACCTCAAACTAAGACGTGTAGAAGATTAAAACCAGTTTTAGGTTTTGAGTTTTAAGTGTTGTAGTTTACCATTAGAAAACTACGAACAAATTGCCATTGTTTATCTGGTACATAATTGGCGGAATAATTGCGTTGACAATCATCGCCTATTTTTTGCAGGAGAAATTCATTTTCAAACCTGAAAAACTCAGGCAGGATTTCCAGTTCAAATACGATGTGCCGTTTAAAGAATTGTTTTTCGATGTAGGGCCAGGTGTTCGTATCAATGGGCTTCATTTTTACAGGCCACAACCCAAGGGGTTGATCTTATATTTTCATGGCAATACAAGAAGCATAAAAGGGTGGGCAAAATATGCACGTGATTTTTATCGTTATGACTACGACGTGATACTTGTTGATTACCGCGGGTTTGGCAAAAGCACCGGTAAGCGAAGTGAAAAGGAAATGATGGATGATATGCAGTTTGTATATGAAACGCTGCTGAAGCAATACCCCGAACATCACATTATCGTATATGGCAGAAGTATTGGTAGCGGTTTCGCCAGTAAATTAGCGGCTGACAATAAACCGCGTTATCTCATTTTAGATTCCCCATATTATAATTTCAGAAGTGTAGCCGAACGATTTCTTCCCTTTTTACCTGTACGCTATGTATTACGTTATCATTTGCGGACTGATAAATGGATACGCAGGGTAAATTGTCACACCTACATCATTCACGGTACTAAAGACTGGTTGATACCGATAAAACAAAGCGAGGAATTGCAGAAAATCAATCCGCATAAAATTACCCTGATACGGATATATGGCGGTGGCCATAACAATCTTCCCTCTTTTCATGAGTATCATAATTTCATCCGCGACATCCTGAAGTATTAATACGTTTTAACAATGATGTTAAGGATAATCTAATTCGTTTTCGTGTTGTTAACATTTATTCCCTTCTCCCGTCAGACATATAAAGGAGGTATTTATGAAAGGGAAATTTTACACTTTAATGATTTTAAGTTTTGCGGCAATAGCCATGGTCTCATGTAAATCTGCTTCTAAATTATACAAGCAGGGAAACTATGACGAAGCAGTAGAAGTAGCTGTAAAAAAGCTGCAGAAAAAACCTAATGATGCTGAATTACGTTCTATTATTCAAAGCGCTTACGAATACGCGGTAAATGACCACGAAAGCAGGATCCGCAACTATTCTGAAAGTAATAATGATTTAAAATGGGAATGGATTTATAACGAATACCAGGATTTGCAAAACTTGTATAATGCTATTTATAGTGCCCCTTCTGTATTCGAACTGGTACAACCTGTAAACTATTCTTCTTATATCACCACTTACCGTGAGAAAGCAGGTGACGCAAGAATAACAAGAGGTATGAATTGGATGGATCGGGGTGATAAGGAAAGTTTTAAAAAAGCTTTTTACGAATTTCAGGCAGCATTGTCTTTCAAACCTAGTGATATTAAAACTCAGGACATGATGGATGATGCGTACGATGCAGCGGTAACTCGTGTAGTAATCGCACAGGTTGATAACTATGGATTCCAGTTCAGTTCTTACAATAATTCATTCCAGTCTTCATCAGATGGTATTATACGCAACCTGCAAAACAATTCAGGAAACTTTTTTGTACATTTCTATTCTGTAATGGATGCAAAATCAAAAGCCATCATACCAGACGAAGTAATTGAATTGCGCCTGAACCACATGGATATCGGCGGCCTGCAGGAAAGCAGGGATACAAGAGAAGTAAGTAAAGAAGTGGTAGTAAAAGAAACAGTGTACAAGCCAGATTCTGTAATAAAACAATATGCAAAGGTGAAAGCAAGAATAACCACTACGAGAAAAACAATATACTCAACCGGCGACCTGACAGTTACAGTGCGTGATAAAAACGGGAACTACCTGTGGAATGACCTGGTAACAGCCGATAACAGCTGGTCAACATCCTATGCATCTTATACAGGCGATGAAAGAGCGCTAAGTGAGGAAGATAAACGTTTTCTTAACAGCAGGGCAGACAATATTCCACATGAATCTTACATTATAGATTGTATAAGACAGGAACTATATAACAATACACTTTACAGGATTAAAAATTATTATAGCCGTTACTAACAAAAGACAGTCATGAAAAACGCCTGAAGGATACGAAAAACCGTATCCTTCTTTTATTAAAAAGCCCCACGATATAAACCGCGGGGCTTTACTTTTATTTATAGCAAAAACTATTTAATCACAAGTGCTTTATCAATCAGGAAAATAAGGTTTGCACGATGAGCTTTTGATTGTTCATTTGAAGAAGAAGCTTTATTAATTTTATCCCTCAAGATTCTGAGGCTGTTGAGCGCCGCTGCTTTTGATGCATTATCATACGGCTCTCCCGTGTTCACAATGTTGGCCAGCATTTTTACATATTCTGTTTGTATATTTTGCCGGTACAGGTTCACATTCGTTTTTAAATCTGCATCGAAAAGCATCCCGTTTATATCTTTCAGAATATCCGCGGATGAATAGGTATTTCCATAAAGAGTTGTGCGGTTAGCCCGATTGAGTGTAGATGAATTGAGAATATAGCTGAGCGTATACATTTGCAAAGCCAATGCAATCAATTCCGGCTTTGGATCTTCGGGGTGACCAAAAAAATTAAAACCTCTTCGTTGCGATTGCAGGTAAGGTATCAGGTATGCGTCGGCATTAAATGCATCTGGTGCAAAAACATAGGTACTTAATGTACTCATGATTTTTTTCTGGTAATCTGCAGGTACCGGAGTAAAAGGTTTCACTGCAGGATTTTGCCCGACAAAACTTCTGTCAAGATATACGCCCCCGATATACCTGCTCATTGGGCCTGCCATAGAAAAACGCTGGTACATTACAGTATTATATTTCCCTCTTAGCTCCGCATATGATTCACCTGGCTTTGCATATCTGTCTTTCAGTTTTACCATCAATTCATTTACCAGCTTGAAACGGTCTTCTCCATACGTTGCCATATCATTACTCATATCCCATGTGTTTACACGTGGATCAATACCTGAACCAGGATAAACGATATCAGCATCATTCCCGAAAATCAGTTTTGGATCTGTACTTCTGCTGAGAATTTTATTCAGTCCTGCTTCCTCTTCGGCGGGTGAAAAAGGAGTATAGCCAAACTCAATTGCCCAGTCATCGTATGGACCTGGCCTTTCAATATAGTAATCTCCCTGCTTACTTCTATCCGCTGTTGCATTTACAACCGGATAGTCCATTACCGAACCAGAAACGCCATAAAGTTGTGTGATCTCCCTGTTGCTTAATTCAGCAGGGCTGAGCATCTGGCTCGCTTTCATGTTGTGATTGAGCCCCATGGTATGTCCCATTTCATGTAAAATGAGTTCAGAGAAAAACTGCCTTTTTAAACGTTCCGGATCATCAGCAAACCCCGGAAGGCTTTCTGCAATAATATTCCCAGCTGCGTATTGCATTTGCAAACCCGCACCTATTGAGCAATTCATGAAATGTTTTTGCAGGTTACCATAAGCAGTTGCATTTTCATTGCCATCAAAAAATGACATAGCACCCGGTTTCAAAATATCCTGTTCAGCAAGTATTCCCCTTAGAAAGCCATAATCAACCGTTATGTCTGCTCCTAAAATCTGGCCTGTTCTTGGGTTAACAAAACTAGGCCCGATTGCATACCCCAAATCAGACGACACCCATCTTATTACATTATAACGTATATCTGCAGGATCCCAGTCGGCATTATCAGGCATCATTTTCATGACAACTGCATTTTTAAATCCTGCTTTTTCAAATGACTGGTTCCACTTTGCACCAGCGTCAAGAATGATTTGCCGTAACTCAACAGGAGTTGTATTCTCTACCCACCAGACAATTGGTTCTACAGGTTCGCTCAAGGCAGCGGTAGGATCTTTTTTCTTCAAATACCAGCGGTTTATTAAATCATGATATGGTAATGTTTTATTGCTGGTCATATCATCCACCTCCTGGGTAAAATAACCCACTCGTGGATCATCAAAGCGTGGCCGGTAATCATTCTGTGGCATTTCAATAAAGCTATGCTGCATTTTTACCCGAACATAGCGGGCATCAGTAACTGATTTATCACCATAGTTCATCGGTGCCGGATTATCATAAGCCAGCGATACGACTACATCTGTATTATTGGGAAAAGATCTTATCTTCTCATACCCGGATTTATCCGCGTTAAAGGAACCAAGGTTAAATACTGCTCCTGGTGGCAATGTTGGTGGCAGGTTTGGCTTTACCTGGTCTAATTTTTCTCCGACAAATAATCCATTAGCATTAATCAGGTAACCCAAGGAATCCTCTGCTACAATTTTATCGGCGAAGAATACTGCATCTCCTACATCTACATTGGCAGACTTGCTGATTGCATTACCGGGTTCGTAATAAAAGCTGGTATTACAACGTAAAAAATCCAGCCGGTTAAATGATTTTTGTATTTTAAATACCCATGTTTCCCGCATCATATTCTGGTTCAGGAATAAACTTGCCGGGCCTCCCATTGAAAAACTCTGGTAAATAAATTCCTTTCCGATCTGACTTTTCTTTATATATAACTGAAGACTACCGGCAACAGTATCTTCATACAACCGAAACAAGCCATCAATTTTCCTTTTATCCTTTACAACAGTATTTAATGAATCTTTTTTTGCCGCAGAAAAGTCAACTTTTGGTTTTGATTTTACAACCGCGGGCTTTTTTGTTTGTGCTGATGTATTAATGCTTATAAATAAAAAAGCTGTACAGCCAAATAAACATAAAAGGCGTAACATAAGAAGTAAGTTTAAAATGGTGAATGGAACTTGCGGAGAAATTACAGCATTCCGCACGTCCTGAAAAATTTTTCGGCATCTTTGCCAATTACCTTTATGGCAACTATGTTTAAAAAAATAAAATGGAAACGATTACTGAAAATAATTGCAGTAATCTACGTGGTATGTGGCATCGCTTTATATTTTTTGCAGGAAACCTTACTTTTTCGACCTGATAAATTACCTGCAAATTTTAAATACGAATTTGATTATCCATTTAAAGAAGTTGCCATACCTGTAACTAATGAAAAAAACCTGAGCATTGTTCAGTTTACCGTTCCTGATTCAGTTAGTAAAGGTGTAGTACTTTATTTTCATGGTAACCGGGGCAATATAAAGCGATATAGCAGGTTTGCTCCAGTGTTTACACGTAATAACTATGAAGTATGGATGATTGATTATCCCGGCTATGGTAAAACAACAGGCACGATGAGTGAAAAAGCGATGGAAGAAGATGCAGAACAGTTTTACAAACTCGCGAGAAGCCGCTTTGCAAAAGACAGTATCATTATTTACGGAAAATCGTTAGGCTCCGGCCCTGCCTGTTACCTGGCCGCAAGAAGTGATTGCAAAAAACTGATTCTCGAGACGCCTTACTACAGTATTCCAAAGTTGATGCAACGCTATGCTCCAATTTATCCTACCGGCTTGATGGCAAAATATTTTTTTCCAAACTATCAGTGTCTTGAAAAAGTGGAAGCACCGGTTACTATTTTTCATGGAACTGGTGATATGATTATTCCTTATTTCCATTCTGAAATGCTTGCAAAAATTCCTAAACATGGTTCAGAATTAATAACTATAAAAGGCGGAACACACCTTAACCTCGGTAGTTATGAATTGTTTAATCGTAAGATGGATTCATTGCTCAGTGAATGAAGAG
>JAEUVI010000053.1 GCA_016787105.1 Chitinophagaceae bacterium
GATCCCTCCCGATTAAAATCGGGATGCTCTAACCGTCTGAGCTAAGGATCCGTGCTGTAAACAGCAAATATTTTAATAAAAGAACTGAAAAACAGGTTTTATAAACGAAGTATTTAACTCCGGGGCGCAAAAATAGAAAAAAAGGGATAAGAAGGCTAATTATTTTACTTCTTCAAAATCAATATACTCACCCAACGACTCCTGTTTAGCTGAAGTACTGCCAGGTTGCTGCTGATTTTGTTGTTCCGCCTGTTGCTGGCGCATTTGATCATTGGCTTTTTCCTGTATATCACGAAAACCCTTTTTAATGTTCTGGGTAGCTTTATAAACAGGCAGAATAAACCCGAAAACAAACCGGTATAGAAAATAGAGCAGAAAGCCGAGGAAAATTATCTTCCAAAACATGGCATGAAGATACAACAGATCAAAAAATGAACTTGTTAATACCTGTTAAAACCGGCCAACATCACTATGAAAACGGTAAACGGATTAATCATCTTTTTTGACAAGTTTATCCGCAAGTTTTTCCAGGCCGTCTGCAGTTTTATCAAGCAGGTGAGTAGTCAATCTTGAAATGATAGACTGTATCCGCTCATTGCCCAACACCAGCCCTGCAACCGTGCCGGCCACTGAATTTTTTATATTCATACCGCCTGCACCACGAAATACTGAGTTCATTATCAATGACGAATAATTGTCTTGTAAGTAATCCAGGCTTTCATTCAGATCGTCTTCCAATTTCTTTGACTTGGTCTGCAAGCGGTTTATTTCTTCATTTAGCGATTCTATATTCTTTATTTTCCGGGACATAGCAAGTTTTGTTTTCAGTCATGAAAAAATTATTCATCGTCAGCGCTGTTATTTATAATACTACGCATCACAGGATTGATAAACAATTGCCTTCTGAACAAGATTAGTAATGCCAATAAAATAATTATAAACAGCGTAGTCACTCCAAATCCAGCTGTAGTACTTTCAAATACGTTGGAAAGCCAGAAGCCCATTGTAAGCCCTCCAAAAATCAAAACAAGCAGCGCCAGCAGCAGGGCTACCATTACCCAGGCAAGCGAACCAGCCATCTTAGATATACTTCGGATTCCTTTCAGCCGGATGATTTCGTAGCGGGTTTCCAGGTATTCTTTAATAATGTCCTTGTTATCCCGTACAAAAGAGCCTATATTCTCTTTCTGCGACATATTATAAACTTTTACTTAAAGGTAACTTTTTAAACAACAGCTGTTTTTTGGATGCTATTAGTTATTTCCCTTACCTTTGTTTTGGAAATCAGATTAGAAAGAAGGGAACGAAGTCGTTCCCTTCTTCTTTTATCCGGCATGAGCACAGAACATCAGATTAACACAATTGAACAAAAAGTACAGGAATTACTAGCTGGCGAACCAGCTTACTTTCTTGTAGAGGTACGAATCAATGCAGGCAGCAATGTAAAAGTCTTTATAGATGCTGATCATGGCGCCTCCATTGATAAACTGGTACAATATAATCGTGCCTTGTACAAGCAACTTGAAGAATCGGGCTTGTTTCCGGATAACAACTTTTCACTGGAAGTATCTTCTCCCGGTCTTGACGAGCCTCTGAAAATGAGACGCCAGTATATAAAAAATATTGGCCGTTTTGTAGAAGTTATACAGAACGATGGTATGAAGACAGAAGGAAAATTGACAAGTGTGAACGATCAATCAATACTTGTAGAAGAAGAAAAGGGTAAAGGCAAAAAGAAAGAAACAATACAGCATACGTTTTTATTCGATAATATTAAATCAACTAAAATTCAAATTAAATTTTAAACAGCTTTGAGCGCCGAGCTCGTAGCTTGCTAAATCAGAATTGTATGGCAAGTATCAACCTAATTGACGCATTCCAGGAATTTAAAGATGCGGAAAACATAGACCGCCCTACCATGATGAAAGTGGTAGAAGATGTGTTCAAAACTTTGCTGCGCAAAAAATTCGGCAGCGATGAGAACTTTGATGTGATTGTAAACGCAGAAAAAGGTGACCTGGAAATCATCCGCCGCCGCATGATTGTAGAAGACGGACAGGTAGAAGATCCATTGTCGCAGGTTGCATATACAGAAGCCGCCAAGATTGAGCCCGACTTCGAAGTTGGGGAAGAATTATACCAGGAAATAGATTTATACGATTTTGGCCGCAGGGCTATTCTTGCCGCCAAGCAAACCCTCGCCAGCCGTATCAGCGATTTGAAGAAAAATGTACTGGCAAAAAAATATGGCGATCGTACCGGTGAAATCATCAGTGCGGAAGTGTACCAGGTTTGGAAAAAAGAAATCTTATTGCTGGATGAAGAAGGCAATGAATTGATTTTACCAAAAAGCGAACAGATACCACAGGATTATTTCAAAAAAGGAGAAAGTATCCGTGCAGTGGTAAAGAAAGTTGATATGAAGAATAATACTCCCGTGATTATTCTTTCACGCACATCGCCGGAGTTTCTGGCTAAATTATTGGAGATAGAAGTACCTGAAATTTTTGACGGCCTCATTGTTATCAAAAAAATAGTTCGCGACCCGGGCGAAAGAGCGAAAGTAGCAGTAGAGTCATACGATGACCGCATTGATCCTGTAGGCGCCTGCGTAGGTATGAAAGGAAGCCGCATTCATGGTATTGTTCGTGAATTGAAGAATGAAAATATTGACGTAATAAACTGGACAAACAATATTCAACTTTTAATCCAGCGTTCACTGACACCGGCAAAAATTACTTCCATGAACCTGAACCAGGAAGAAAAGCATGCCGATGTATACCTGAAACCAGACCAGGTTTCATTGGCTATCGGCCGCCGCGGTGTAAATATCAAGCTGGCATGTGAGCTCACAGGTTATGAACTGGATGTATACCGTGACAACGAAGGTGAGGTTGAAGAATTTGATATTGACCTGGATGAATTTAGTGATGAAATAGAAACATGGGTTATTGATGAATTGAAACGTATCGGATGTGATACTGCAAGAAGCGTATTGGATTTGACACCAGAGGAACTGGAACGCAGAACCGACCTGGAAAAAGAAACAATCACAGAAGTAAGAAAAGTATTACAGGAAGAATTTAAAAAGGAATAATAACCCCCTACCCCTAAAGGGGAGTTATTACAATATGAAGAGACTAAATTTAAAACAAAGTCCCTTTAGGGATTTAGGGTAAAAACTTATATGGCAGAATTAAAACTCCCGAGATTACTAGGTGCGGCCAAAGAATTTAATATTGGCCAGGATACTCTTATTGATTTCCTTATCGGTAAAGGATTTGGTAAAGACGATCTGAAGCCAACGTCCAAGCTGACGGAGGAAATGTACCGCTCCCTGCAACAGGAATTTCAAAGTGATAAAGTAGCTAAGCTGAAAAGCGATCAGATAGATCTGCCAAAAGGTGGACCGGCCACTGAAAAGAAGAAAAAAGATGAGAAAGAAATCACTTTTAAAAAGGATGATAAGCCGGCTCAACCACAGCCCGAGGTAAAACCTGCAAAAAAAGAAGAAGCGCCACAACCAATAGTAGTTGAAGAACCTGTAAAACCAGAGACTCCGAAGGAAGAACCTCAGATTATAAAAACTGAGGTGCCTGAAATAGAAGGCCCTAAAGTACTCGACAAAATAGATCTTTCAGCTATTGACTCTTCAACAAGGCCAAAGAAAACAATAAAAAAGAAAACCGAGGAAGAAGCGATAAAGCCGGAAGAGAAAAAGGAAACTCCAAAGAAAGTAGCTAAAAAAGAACCAGAGCCTGAAGAAATAGTCGAACAAAAAGAAGTAGTAGCAGAAGACGATGTACCGCCAGTTATTGAAAATATCAAAGCGGAAAAAATAGAGGGACCTAAAATACTGGGTAAAATTGATTTGCCTGTTGATAATGACACAAGACCCAAAAAAGACGAGAAGAGAAAGCGGAAAAGAATTCCGATTGAGAAAAAACAGGATGAACAACACACGCCATCACCAAACTTTCAAAACCGTGGGCAACAGGGCGGCCAGCAAGGTGGCGGAAATCGCTTTAACCGTCCGCAACAGGGTAACCGTGGTGGCCAGGGGCAAGGACAAGGTGGTGGACGCAGGGACTTAAGGCCGCGTCGTGAGGATAAGCTGATAGACGAAAAAGAAATTCAGAATAAGATACAGGAAACAATGGCCAAACTTTCCGGAGGCGGAAGCAAAGGAAAGAGCATTAAAGCAAAAAGGCGATTGGACAAACGCAATGAACTTGCTGAAGCCGGAGAAGCAATAGAAGATAATAAACTCCAGCTTACTGAATTCATCAGTGTCAGCGAACTCGCCAACCTGATGAATGTAAGTTTTGCCGATGTTATCAGTAAGTGTATGAGCCTTGGTATCATGGTTTCTATCAACCAGCGTCTTGATGCGGAAGTAATAGAACTTGTGGCAAGCGAATTTGGCTACAATGTCGAATTCATTGACATGGAGAAGCAAATGGAAATGGAGGAAGAAGAAGATGACGATGATGAAGAAGAAGATTTGGACAGCCGCTCTCCGATTGTTACCATCATGGGGCACGTTGACCATGGTAAAACATCATTACTTGACTATATCCGCAATGCAAACGTAGTAGCTGGCGAGGCAGGTGGTATCACCCAGCACATTGGTGCTTACCAGGTAGAATTATCGAACGGTAAAGAAATCACTTTCCTCGATACCCCAGGTCACGAAGCGTTTACAGCTATGCGTGCACGTGGTGCGAAGATTACTGACATTGCAGTAATCGTAGTAGCTGCGGATGATGCAGTGATGCCACAGACCCGTGAAGCTATCAGTCACGCACAGGCTGCCGGGGTGCCGATGATTTTTGCAATTAATAAAATAGATAAAGACGGAGCTAACCCGCAAAAGATATATGAACAGCTCTCGCAAATGAATATACTGGTAGAAGAATGGGGTGGTAAATTCCAGAGCCAGGAAATATCTGCAAAGAAAGGATTGAATGTGGATCAGTTGCTTGATAAAATATTGCTTGAAGCAGAATTACTGGAATTAAAATCTAATCCTGGTAAAGAAGCTTCTGGTACAATTATCGAAGCATCCTTGGATAAAGGCCGTGGTTATGTAGCCACATTGCTTGTACAGAATGGTACATTGAAAAATGGCGACATTGTAGTATCAGGCCAGCATTTTGGCCGTGTGAAAGCAATGTTCAACGAGCGAAACAAAAAAATCAATGAAGCAGGGCCTTCTGCGCCGGGATTGATCCTCGGGCTGAATGGCGCTCCGCAGGCAGGTGAAAAATTCAAAGTATATGCAGACGAGGCAGAAGCAAAGGAAATAGCTTATCGTCGTGCACAGATATTACGTGAACAAGGCATTCGTACCAAGAAACACATTACACTCGATGAAATTGGTCGTCGTCTTGCATTGGGCAACTTTAAAGAGCTGAACGTAATCATTAAAGGAGACGTGGATGGATCGGTTGAAGCATTGAGCGACTCTTTACAGAAATTATCTACACAGGAAATTGTGGTTAAAGTGATCCACAAAGGTGTAGGCCAGATTACAGAAAGTGATGTTACTCTTGCCAATGCATCCGATGCTATCATTCTTGGTTTTAACGTTCGTCCTTCCGTGCAGGCGGCAAGATTGGCCGACCAG
>JAEUVI010000017.1 GCA_016787105.1 Chitinophagaceae bacterium
GCACGGCTATGGGTAGATGATATAATTGATCCGGCAGATACAAGAAAAGTTATTTCAGAAGGGATTAATGCGGCAAATCACAATGCGGAAGTAAATGAGTTGAAAGTGGGTGTTTTTCAAGTGTAAGCAAGGGTTTAAGAATTATTAATTCGGAGATTACCACTGATTATTTTTAAACGGTAACTAAGGTTGATATTAAACCAGAATCATTTATTCTTTGAAAGAAATTGTAAAAAATGTCTTTGACAAATATAACAATATACACAGATGGTGCGGCAAGAGGTAATCCCGGCCCCGGCGGATATGGTGTAATACTCATGAGTGGCAATCATCGCAAAGAATTATCACAAGGCTATACACACACCACAAATAACCGCATGGAACTTCGTGCAGTCATTGCAGGGCTTGAAGCGCTAAAGAAAAAAGGAATGAATGTTACTATCTATTCCGATAGCCAATATGTTATTAATTCAGTGATGAAAGGCTGGCTGGATAATTGGATAGCCACAAATTTCAAGGGAGGTAAAAAGAATAAAGATTTATGGCTCCACTATAAAGAACTCGCAAGAGATCATAAAATAACATTTGTATGGGTAAAAGGACATGCTGAAAACCCATTCAATAACCGCTGCGATGAATTGGCTACAACTGCTGCTGATGGAAATGATTTGATTCCGGATGAAGGATACGAAACCGAAAGAAACAATCTCTTTGGTTGATTTTTACAACATGAACAAAAACTTCCTTTGTAGCTGGAGTGGTGGCAAG
Source organism: Chitinophagaceae bacterium (assembly GCA_016787105.1). Lineage (GTDB taxonomy): Bacteria > Bacteroidota > Bacteroidia > Chitinophagales > Chitinophagaceae > JAFDYH01. The sequence continues at coordinate 769 of JAEUVI010000017.1, forward strand.
GATAGTTGCTTTGCATTAATGCAGGCAATTCAATCCGGGTATTTACCAAAAGTTTTATTGAATGTGCTGAATGAAGAAGGAAAAATTTCCCGTTCGCATGGTATTCCTTCCGCTATTTTGCAGAAGCAGGCTGCCGCTGTGGATATTCCCATTCATCTTATCAGTAGTTCATGGGCGGAGTATGAACTACATTTTACCAATGCATTAAAGCAATTAAAACAAGAATACAATCTTACTCATGCTGTATTTGGCGATATTGATTTGCAGCCACATCGTGATTGGGAAGAAAAAGTCTGTACAAATGCAGGATTGACGGCAGTACTTCCTCTCTGGAAACAGGATCGCCGTCAATTGGTAAACCATATGCTTGAAAGCGGCATTGAAACCATGATTGTAAGTTGCAATGAAGCAATGGGCGAACGATTCATCGGTAAAATAATTACTCCTTCTTTAATTGACAAACTGGAATCAATGAGTATTGATGCCTGTGGTGAAAATGGAGAATACCATACGTTGGTATTGAATTGTCCTTTGTTCAGCGAAAGAATTGATGTGGATATTATAAATGCATTGCGTCACGAGAATTATTGGTTCAGTGTTCTAAAACAATAATTCTCTCTTTCTTTTTTTTGTGAAAAAAAGAAAAAAAGTCACCCGAAATCGAATACAGCCAGATTTCGGGAAGCTCCCTTATTAAGCTTTTGCACTACTGTGACTTCAACTTTTGTAATTCTATTTCCATGTTCTAATATGCAAGAACATAATCTTCAATAAAAAAACCCGCTTCATCAGCGGGCTTTCCATTTAAACATGTGAACGAATAATCTAAGCTTTGGCAAGCGCCAAAACTGGCTTGCTTTTTATAAGATAATTATAAGTAATCAGAATCAACGGTAGAAATACAACAGTTGCAATCAATGCATTCCTGTAAAAAGGTAAACCGTTTGCATATGATTGCATCAGACCACCGAATGTTTTAGGATATAATACTTCCTGCGACAGCCATACACTGAAATTTGACAACAAAAAGAAAACAGTAGGCGCTGCTACCGCACCCGTTGCAATACTAACTGTGCTTCTGCCTTTCAATAACCAGCCAATAACAGTAGCCGAAAGCAATATGATGTAATTTTTTAACTGACCGCTGTAAAAACCAGGATAAGGGAATGCGCCTTTTTCATACAGCAACTGAATAGCCGCATCGCTCAGCAGCAATGCTATCAATGGAAGCAGGAAAGAAATATCTTTCTGCCTTATAACAAAACCGGAAAACAATGCAATAGCAATAACCGGTGAAAAGCCTGACCATGAAAGGTTGGGGCCAAAGAAAAACTTACAGGCTGTTGCCAGGGCAACAAGTATAATAGTAAAAACGATTAATCGTCCATTCTTCATAATAAACTGATTGAGATATACCGCAAAAATAATGTAATTGTCTAAAACAGGATTTAATTTACTATGTACCCGGTACCGGCGCTGAAGCCCTGTAAATAACTGTATTGTCAGTGGCTTTCATATTCACCTGCTGCCCTGCTATAGCCAATGCAGCTTCTCCACTTCCCAATCTTATTTTATCCTCGCCAGTACTCAATTTTGCGCCGCCTGATACTACGATGAAAATTTCAGCCGTTCTCGAGCGTACAGAGAAACTTTCATCCTTATTCAGCGTGATATAACTTAACTGGAACTCTTCTGCAGGAGTTATAAATACAGTTTCGCACTTGGTATCTTTTTCTCCACGCAATACTTCCGGAACCGTTTCTTCACATTTCACATGCTTTAGTAATTCAGGTACATCTACATGTTTTACTGTAAGTCCGCCACGCAATACGCTATCGGAGTTTGCCATTATCTCGGCGTTTTGTCCTTCCAGGTATGCATGTGGTAAACCAGCTGGCTGAAAAACAGCTTCTCCTTTTTTTACATTCACCAGGTTAAGCAGGTAAACAGAAAAAATACCCCGGTCAATATCATCCCCATTGTTATAAGTAACAGCTGCTCTCGCCGCCCAGAAGTCTTCTTTATATTTTGTCAGCTTACCTTCTGTATACAATGGTACAATGCGATCAATCAATGGCTGCAGCAATTCATTTACCTCTTCCTGTGGCATTTCCATCACATGCCTGTAAAGGCCTTCATAACCTTCTTTTTCAAAAATGGGAAGTAATGATTCTAATTCATCCACACGGTTCAGCACCGCTTTCATTTTTTCTTTTGGTTTAAACCCATGCAGTAACCAGAAATCACTCAGCGCAGACATTAGTTCAGGCTTATGATTATCGTCTTTGTAATTCCGGTTAGGTGCATTCAACGGAACACCCGCCGCATTTTCTTTTGCAAATTCTTTCACCGCTTCCGCCTTTGAAGGATGTACCTGTATAGAAAGAATGTCTTTTACATCCTGTATTTTGAACAAATAAGGCAAGCCGCCAAATTTCTTCGCGATGTACTCTCCTAGTACTCCTTCTTTATCCTGAGCGATTAATTTATCCAATGGCTGCTCATCAGTACCCACTGTGGAAGGCGCAACAGGGTGTACACCCATCCAATATTCCGCGTATGGTTTATTTTCTTCGTTGCTAATATCCAATAATGCAGGTATGAATTCAAATCCACCCCAGTTATAATGCTGTACCTTGCCGGATAAGGAATATAATTTCTTTTTTACTGCCACTCTTTTGTATTTTGGGCGTAAAGATAAGTGATGGCAATACATAACCAAGTCGGTAAAGACGGAGAAAATTTAGCTGCCGGATATTTGTTGAAAAAAGGTTATGAAATACTGCACCGCAACTGGCGATATTCGTTTTATGAGATAGACATTATTGCGCGTAAAAACAACAAACTGCATATAATAGAAGTAAAAACACTTAATGAAACTTCTGCCGGCTTTCCGGAAGAGAGTGTAACCAAAAAGAAATTTAAAAGATTGTTAAATGCCGCAGATGAGTTCTTATATCAACATCCTGAATACCGCCATGTGCAATACGATATTCTCGCTATTACTTTCAAAAACAATGGCGAACACGAGTATTTCTTAATAGAAGACGTGTATTTGTAGAAATTAAAAAATCAAAAGTAAAAAAACGACGATCTTTACAGGCAAACATCTCATCCGACATCCGACATCCGACATCCGACATCCGACATCCGACATCCGACATCCGACATCCGACATCCGACTCACAACTCCACACTCTCCACTTTTTCTCTCAGCTTCTCTACCATCTTCAATGTAGCCGGGCAAAACTCCACGTTCTGTTTGTGTATATGAATATAGTCCTTCAATTTTCTTTTGGCCAAATGGGGAAAACCGGCACAGTCTGCAGGTCGCACTTCATATATCCTGCACTTATTGGTAGATAGATTAAGAAACTGGCAGGGGGTAGACTTATTCATCCAATCACCTTCGCGATCTTTATACAACCATTTTTCCTTAAATGCATCTGCTGTCATGTTTTCATGTGCAGCAATTCGCTTTATATCGGCAGGAGTATATGTTGGCGTCATTTCTTTACAACAATTGGCACAACCCAGGCAATCTACTTCCTTCCATACTTCAGGCTCTATAGCAGCAGTCAGTTGATCTGCGTTCTTTGGTACGTTAGCAGAAAGTTTGGTGAGAAAACGGCGCAATTTTCTTTTCTTAGGGCCAACTTCCTTCCTGAATGCACGAAGGGTTGTGTTCTTGTTTTTTTCCATAGCGGCCGAAGATAAAAGAAAAAACTTTTTCAGGCTCACGAAGTACTATTTTTGCGCTGATCAAACTCAACTATTCAATGAAATTCAGCCTGTCAACCATTTTTGCAGCTTTTATCATACTGCTATCAGCCTGTAACAACGAACAGCCGCTCCCTAAATCTTTTTGCTCAGATCCTTGTTTGAAGGACACATTGAAGTTTACAATCGATGATCCGGGAAAACCGTATGTATACATTTCCGCGAAACAATGCAGTCCTGATACTATTTTATGGAGTACAAAATACTCCGAAACCAATCGTAAACTGGGCATAGTTTATACGCTGGGCCAGCCAGTGAATATTAATAAAGATTTCATCAGCTGTTTTATCAAAGACACCAGCTTCGCCCTGGTACAGTTCAATGATTGTTCCAGCTTTCGCGGCTATATTCTACGCTTGCCGTTTAACAAACTAAATAATATCCGGAAGATCAGCAGCGCTTTTACAAACTTTGATAAAAAATTCAAAATCGCTGATGGTTTGATTTGTTATGCTGATTATACTTTCCTGTATGTGGAAGATGTGCTGACAGGCAAGAAAGAACAACTCAAACTTGCAGATAAAGAATTAAAGATAGACTGGGATAATATCCACGCCACATTTGATTCAGTGAACGTAACCCGTAACCGTATATTTGTAAACATGGTGGAGAATAAAGAAGTAAAACCGCTGGAAAAGACAATCAGCTTGTAAGTTTTAAGTTTGTGGTTTCGGGTTTCAGTCAGGTTGTAAAACGCTTATTTAAATATATATTCTCGCATTAAACCCTAACTCAAAACGCCAAACCCGGTAGCATGTGGGAACCATATAAAAAAGGGTTTAAGGATTATCTCCGTCTCGAAAAATCATTATCTGAAAATTCGGTAGAAGCCTACCTGCGCGATATAGAAAAACTTACTCAATATTTTTTGCAGGCGGATTCATTAAAAACTCCTGCACAGGTTGAGCTGAAAGATTTGCAGCATTTCATAAAATGGATTGCGGAACTCGGAATGAATGATACTTCACAAGCCCGGATCATTTCCGGGCTGCGTGCGTTTTATAAGTACTGCCTGCTTGAAAATATTAGCGAAACCGATCCCACTACTTTATTAGAAGCCCCTAAGCTCAAACGTTCATTGCCGGATATCTTAAGTTTTGAAGAAATAGAGAATATTATCGGCCAGATTGATCTCAGCAGGCCGGAAGGCGGAAGAAATAAAGCATTACTGGAAACAATGTATAGCTGTGGCCTGCGTGTAAGCGAAGCTGTAAACCTGAAGATTTCCCAGCTCTATCTTGATGTAGGCTTCATCCGCGTGATTGGTAAAGGCGATAAAGAACGGTTAATACCAATTGGCCGGAGTGCAATAAAGTATATCAATATTTATAAAAACAAAATACGGGTGCATACAACAGCACAGCCGGGTAATGAGGATATTCTTTTTCTGAACAAACGCGGCACCAAACTTTCGCGGGTGATGATATTCCTGATAATAAAAGAACTGGTACTCCGGGCAGGAATAAAAAAAACAGTTTCACCACATACATTCCGGCACTCATTCGCCACACACCTGGTAGAAGGTGGCGCTGATTTGCGTGCCGTACAGGAAATGCTCGGGCATGAAAGTATCACCACAACAGAAATATATACTCATCTCGATCGGGAGTTTCTGCGCAAGACACTACAAAATTATCATCCGGCTTTTAAAGGGTGAATAACGAAACCCATATTAATTTTTTTTCAAACACCGATGTTCCTAATTTCAATTCCAGCCTTTACCGCATAAAACTATTTATAATGAAAAGTTTAATCACCCTCTTATCTTTCATCTGCATCGCATTTACTTCACATGTAAATGCGCAAACAAAATTAGACAGCCTTTTACCTGTACGTGGATTCAGCATCGCAGCACCTTCTGTGCGGAATGTTGATTCGTTCATCACATTTATCAACAAAGAACTGGCTCCAAGAAAAGTAAACACATTGCTTTTGCGTGTTGACTGGAACTATCAATACGAAAGTCATCCGGAATTACGCGATAGCATCGCTTTATCCAAAGCAGATGTAAAAAAAATCGTAGCTGCCTGCAGGGCAAATAATATAAAAGTCATTCCACAGATAAACCTGCTCGGTCATCAATCGTGGGCAGGCACGGTATATGCCTTGCTGAAAAAATATCCTGAATTTGATGAAACACCGCATGTGAAAATGCCGGAAAAATATAAATGGCCCAACGATGATGGCCTGTATTGTAAAAGTTACTGCCCTTTACACCCGGGTGTACACAAAATTGTGTTCGAACTGATAGATGAGATAACAGCGGCATTTGAAGCAGATGCATTTCATGCAGGAATGGATGAAGTATTTTATCTCGGGGATGATAAGTGCCCGCGCTGCAGCGGCCGTGATAAAGCTGAATTGTTTGCAGGAGAAGTAACCAAAATAAGAAACCATCTTGCCAATACCGGTAAGGAATTGTGGATTTGGGGCGACAGGTTGATTGACGGAAAAACAACCGGGCTGGGCATGTGGGAAGCGAGCTACAACAACACGTATCGTGCGATAGATATGATACCAAAAGATGTAGTAATATGTGACTGGCACTATGAGCGCCCTGATAAAACAGCAGTTTATTTCGCAATGAAGGGTTTTCGGGTTATAACATGCCCGTGGAGAAACCCGGCCATTGCTGTTGAACAGTTGAATGACATGATCAGCTTTCGCAAAGGATCTACCAAAGAAATGAAACCAAATTTTTATGGTATGATGGAGACAGTATGGTCAGGAACTACTTCATTTATGAATGGCTATTACAGCAACCAGAAAGATCAACAGGGAGGAACGAATACAAACTGGCACTGCTTCCGTGAATTGTATAACGCTATTGGAAAATTGCAATGATAAATTTGAAGAGATTCCCAGCAAAGACGCTACGAAAACAAGACGTAAAAAATATTCACAGTTTGCGTAATGCTACATATAATTCCTTTCGAAATAAAAGTAGAACATAGAGCAGAACGATAAACGGAGCGTCGCAACAGAAGAAGATAAAAATACTATAGCCGGCAAAAAATCATAGTTATTTTGCCGGCTATTTCATTCAGTAAAAGGTCAATTAAGTTATATCAAACCATTACAACAGATAATACAAACCCCGCTGTTGCAAAAAGAGTAAATTAGTTTACAATTATTTTTTCAGTGTAAATTGATTTTAACTTTTCACCACTTATTTTGATGAAATATATACCGGGTGTTACCTGTGGAATTTTTAACTGCATGCTTTTTTGAGATTCTGCCATCTGAACCGATTCAGTATTCACTAACTGTCCGCCTTGGTTTTGCAATTCGATTTTATAATCACCGGCTTTCAATTTTTTGGATTTAATCGTGATATAAGAACCTGCTAAAGCAGGATTAGGATACACACTGAACTTATTGAAAACAGTATCTCTGAAAATCTTTTCTATCAGCGGAACTGATTTCTTTTTTTCCGGCGCCACCATTCCTGCAATAACTACAACTTCTCCAGACAACGCATAATCTAATTGGGTCATTATGATATCTTCCATTTTATATGTCGCTATCTCAATTTTTTTCTCCAGTGACAGGAAACCGACAGAATTAAAAACAAGTATAATTGAACTTTTCGACGAATCAACAACCAGCGTAAAATTGCCAGTTGCGTCTGCAACGGTGCCTGTTCTTGTATCTTTTATATAAACACTGCAACCAATTATCGGGTTTCCGTCTTTATCTTTTATAATTCCCTTGATTTGTTTGTTTCCAATTGGCTTTGTCGCAGGTACAAAAGCAATTGTATCACCTTTCACTTCATTACTGCACACAGCAGCCACTTTTCCTTTTGTTCCCTGGGCACATGCTTTTGCTGAAATTAAAAATGCCGGTATCGCGAAATGAAAGAAATAT
>JAEUVI010000047.1 GCA_016787105.1 Chitinophagaceae bacterium
CAAGCTTACTGAAAAGTTCGTTTACATATCTTACATCATCAGCAGCGGCGTTTTCACTACAGATGCAGGTCATACTTTCCTGTATCGCAATGGCAGTATTAGGCATAGCCCGAAATACAGGCAGGCTTTTTTTAATTACTTCATTCATTTCACTGATAAGAACTCCCGTTACTACAGAGATCAGCAGCTTGCTATTCGTTAATTCTTTCTTTATATCATTTAAAACTTCTGTTACCTGGAAAGGTTTGATAGCAAGGATAATCACTTCACTTTTCTTTACGGCATCGGCATTATCACTACTGATAGTAATACCCTTTTTTTCGAGTGACTTTAATGTTGCAGTATTTCTTTTTGTAACAATTATATCCGAAGCTTTGCTGAATTTACTTTTCAACAAGCCTTCTGCGATAGCAGTACCGAGGTTGCCGCCACCGATAATGGCAATCCTTTTACCCATAGTAAGTTTTTTGGTGAAGATAAATCAAAAGGAGGTTCAATAATATTTACGATCGTTCAGGAAATGCTGCACGTAAGTTTTGACACCCTCTTCCAGTGAGTAGAATTCTTTATTATACCCCGCTTTACGAAGTTTTGATATATCGGCTTCTTTAAAATGTGAACCACCCTCTCCGCTTATAATCTTATTATCAAATTCAATATTTGGTTCCTTTTGAATATTGCTAAAAATAGCTTTGGCTAAGTCCTGAAGCGACCTCGCATTACCTGTTCCAATATTATATAAACCGGAAGAAGGCCTGTTGTAGTCCTCCACACTTTTTTGCATCAGCCAGTAGCAGATATCCACAACATCCTTTATATATACAAAATCAAATCTTAAGCTATTATTTTCACTCGCTTTAGCCAGGGAGATTTTTCCATTTGCCTGGGCTTCAAAAAACGAAGTCAGTATTGCGCTGGCCGAAGTACCCTTATGATATTCGTTTGGACCATATACATCAAAAAATTTAAGTCCAGCCCAGAACGGTGGTTGCATACTTTGCCGGAGCGCCCATTTATCAAATTCATTTTTAGAATCCGCATAAGAATTAAGCGGTTTCAGTTTACTGGTCAATTCATGATCATCTTTAAATCCAAACTCTCCGGCACCATAGGTTTCCGCACTCGAAGCATAAATAAACGGAATACTTTTCTGAGTGCAGTAATTCCACAATGCCTCAGAATATTCATTGTTCAATTTTTTGAGCAATGCACCTTCTGCCATTTCAGTAACCGCACCCATATGAAATACAAAATCAATGCGGATTTTATAACGGCTCAGCCAGTCAAATAACTCATCTTTATCTACTCTTGCGCAAATCTTCTTTTCATCATAGTTATGTCTTTTTCTATCGTCACTGAAATCGTCAACTATAATAATATTGTGATAGCCTTTACGGTTGAGGTACCCCGTAAGGCAACTTCCAATAAAGCCCGCAGCACCAGTTACGATTATAACAGCATTCCTATCCATCTGAAATTATATTGCACTCAATGCAGAACCTGCACTTTCCTTTTGCAGGTACGTTTCAATGGCAGTGTCATATTTTTCCTGCCACCAATCAATACCGCCCCAGAATTCTCCATCTACCACAATTTCGCCACCAGATACAACGCCAATCTTTTCGCAAGGAAAGTCTCCGACCAATGATTCAAATTCCGATATATCATCCAATGCTACGGTAACGACTACCCGACTCTGGCCTTCGCCAAAAAGAAAGGCATCCTTGCGAAGGCTATCTTTAGTGATAATGGAAAAACCAAGATCATTGGTAAATCCGCTTTCGCACAACATTACAAATAAACCTCCCTCGCTGATATCGTGTGCAGATTGTATTGCCTTTTTTGAAATCAATGTAGCTACTTTATCCTGCAATTGCTTTTCTTCGTCTAAGTCAAAATAAGGTGCCGGAGAATATTTTACACCAAGCACGCTGTGTAAATATTCAGAGCTACAGATATCATTCGTTGATTTTCCAAGCACATAAATTATATCACCTTCTTCTTTAAAATCAAGCGTAGTTTTTGTAGCGATGTCATCGAGCAAGCCTACCATACCAATTGTGGGCGTAGGATTCACAGGACCATCAGGATTCTGATTATAAAAACTAACATTACCCCCGGTAACTGGCGTATCAAACTTTACACAGGCTTCTCCCATTCCTTTAATAGCATGCACAAACTGGTAATAAACCTGCGGATCGTATGGATTACCAAAATTCAAACAGTTGGTAATGCCTAATGGCTGGCCACCGCTGCAAACAATATTTCTTGCAGCTTCACTTACAGCAATCATAGCTCCTTTATACGGGTCGGCGTATACATAACGGCTATTGCAATCCGTAGTCACAGCCAGTCCTTTTTTTGTTCCTTTAACCGTTACAATTGCAGCATCAGTAGGCGAATTTGTAGAAGCATTTACCGTACCCACCATGCTATCGTACTGTGTATATATCCACTTTTTAGAAGCGATAGACGGCAACTGAATTAATTTTTCAGCAATTACTTTCAAATCTTCAGGAACAGCTATATCAGTTGCCTTGAATTTTTTTATTTCTGCAAAATAGCCCGGCTCTTTATAAGTTCTTTCATATTGCGGGGCACCACCACCCAATACCAGTTCATAAGCCGGTATTTCCGCTTCCAATTCTCCATGCATATAAAACTTCAACAAACCATCATCGGTAACTTCACCAATAACAGAACATGGCAGATCCCATTTTTCAAATATTGCAGTCACTTCCTCTTCCCTTCCTTTTTCTGCTACCAGCAACATTCTTTCCTGGCTTTCACTTAACAACAACTCCCATGTTTTCATATTCTTTTGACGTGTAGGCACTTTATCCAAGTCAATGCGCATTCCTACTTCACCTTTTGCACTCATCTCTGCTGTTGAGCAAATAATACCAGCAGCACCCATGTCCTGCATACCTACAACCGCACCTGTTTGAATTACTTCAAGACATGCTTCCAGCAATTTCTTTTCCTGGAAAGGATCTCCAACCTGTACAGCAGGTAGTTCTTCCGCACTCTCAGCAGTAATGTCTGCAGACGCAAAAGAAGCACCGCCTATACCATCTTTTCCTGTCGCACTTCCAACAAACATTACGGGATTTCCTTTTCCTTTCGCTGTAGCTGAAACAGTTTCGCCCGCCTTCACTATTCCTACACTCATTGCATTCACCAATGGGTTGGTATGATAACACTGATCAAAGTATATTTCTCCACCTACTGTAGGCACACCAAAACAATTGCCGTAATGACCGATACCATGCACTACTCCGGAAAGTAAATGTTGCGTTTTATCTTCTTCGAGTTTTCCAAAACGAAGAGAATTTAAAGCTGCTATTGGCCTTGCACCCATTGTAAAAATATCTCGATGAATACCGCCTACACCAGTGGCAGCACCCTGGAAAGGCTCTATTGCCGATGGGTGATTGTGAGATTCAATTTTAAATACAACACCCAATCCGTCTCCAATATCCATCAGCCCTGCATTTTCTTCTCCAGCTTTTACAAGCATTCTACCACCCTCCCTCGGAAGGGTTTTCAGCCATTTGATTGAGTTTTTATAACTACAGTGCTCACTCCACATACCAGAGAATGCACACAACTCATTAAAATTTGGCGTACGGCCCAATTTCTTTTTGATTAGTTCAAACTCTTCTTCTGTAAGACGTAGCTGCTGCGCTGTTTTTGCGGTTATTTCCATTTTAAAAATTACTTTTCTTTGTCCGGAACCAAGGTCTGTTTCCGATTGTTGGTAAGCCGCGAATTTACAAAGTATGAGGCAAGCGCACCTGATTAAGTTGTCAACTTTTTGTACATAATTATTGATACTTTGCAGAAGTAAAAGCTATATAAGTTTGGAATATTTTTTATTTGCCGGTTATCTCATTCTTTTCGCATGGTTGGTTACCAAAGTGAAATTTTTCACCGGCTCCGGACTTTCTTCCGCCCAGCTGGTTATTGTTTTTTTGCTAAAGGTAATGGCAGGCATCCTTTATGGATGGATTGGTATTTATTATGGAAATTTTGCCCAAATGGTTGACACCTGGCAGTTTCATTACTTTGGATTACAGGAAAATCAATTAATGTATTCCAATCCAGCTGAGTATTTTACAAACATCTTTCATAACCCGTATAGCGAAGGGTATAGTAAATTTCTTCTCACCGATCAATCCTACTGGAACGATCTGAAATCAAACTCAATTATTAAACTATTATCCGTTTTTGATATTTTCAGTTTTGGCAATTACTACGTCAATATTATTTTCTATTCCTTTATTACCATGTGGGGGCCGATAGGTCTTTACAGGGTAATGAAAGATGTGTTTCCGGAAAGAAAAATTCAGTTAGGAATCGCCATTTTTCTCCTTCCTTCTTTTCTATACTGGACAAGCGGCATACATAAAGAGGGGTTAATATTCACAGGTATCAGCCTCGTCATTTACAATTTTTATTTTGGGATCAAGGAAAAGAAATTAAGTGCAAAAAGAATTCTTCAGGCGGCCTTAGGACTGTTGCTGATACTTATATTCAGAAATTTTGTCCTTGCGATCATCGTACCCGCTTTAATTGTTTGGATAGTTGCTTCCAGGTTTCCTGGTAAAGAATTACGGGTATATACAGTTTTTTATGTCTCATTCGCTATCCTGTTTTTTACCGTAAGGTATATCAACCCCAAACTTGATTTTCCCAAAGCTGTAGCTATCAAACAGCAACAGTTTATGCAGCTAAAAGGAAACTCAATGGTTCCGGTAAAAGAAGTTGAACCCACAGCAATTGGTTTTCTAAAAACAATGCCACAAGCTCTCACCCTTTCTACTATAAGGCCATATCCAAACGATGTAAAACATATCCTTTCTCTTGCAGCAGCGATAGAAGTAAACTTCCTTCTTTTGTTATTTGTCATTTTCCTGTTTCAGCGAACTGACGGGCCTAAGAATAAAAATTTTATATATTTCTGTCT
>JAEUVI010000059.1 GCA_016787105.1 Chitinophagaceae bacterium
TAAAACATTTTAAAAAAGGATCAATACTTATCAACTATGCAAGGGGTGAGGTAGTAGACCTTGATGCCTTGCGTAAATGTATAATAGATGAACAGATAGTTGGGGCTGCAATTGATGTGTTTCCCTGGGAGCCTGAAAAAAACGGAGATCGGTTTGAAACCCCTTTGCAGGATTTGCCCAATGTAATATTAACTCCGCATATTGGTGGTTCAACGGAGGAAGCACAGCAGAATATTGGCGAAGATGTGAGTGCGAAACTTTTTAATTTCCTGGAAAAAGGTATAACCTTCGGTTCACATACTGTACCAGCCTTATCGTTGCCACCACAGGAAGGCGGTCACCGTATACTGCATATACACAACAATGTGCCGGGCGTTTTGTCAGAAATAAACACCAGGCTATCAAAACATAATATTAATATACTCGGGCAATACCTCAAAACCAATGAAGATATTGGCTATGTAGTGCTTGACGTTGACAGAAAAATTTCTTCTACTGCTATTCAACTATTGAAAGAAGTAAAGGAAACGATTAAAGTGAGATTATTGTATTAAATCCTGCCTATGCCTAATAAAACGATTCAAGGCCTTATCGAGGCCCTCAATGTGTCGCCCGATAATGTGCCGTTGCGGCTGCATGTAGCTGAGCTGTTAGTAGATGATAAATCTTATGCGGAAGCGGCCGATCAGTTTCAGGAAGTATTAAAAAGAAGTTATGGCAATACCCGTGCGCAGCTTGGGCTGGCCAATTGCTATTACAATATGGAAAAATATTCAGCTGCTATTATCATTTATGAGCAACTTTCCCAGGAGCAGCTTTCTGAAGAAGACCAGGTACGGTTTGTACGTTGTTTGATAAAGGAAGATTCGCTGCAACAAGCGATGGATATATACCAGAAAATACTCCATGCAAACCCTTTGTTCAGTGATGATGAAATAGACAGTTATCTCCGCCTGCCTTCAGCGGGTATGGGTGACGACCTTGCAAATGAAGACTTCGACGATGATTATTTTATGGAAAAGCCAGCCATAAAATTTGAAAACGTTGGAGGTATGCAACGTATCAAGGAAGAGATCGCTATTAAGATTATTCAGCCCTTGCAAAACCCGGACTTATATAAAGCCTTCGGAAAAAAAACAGGCGGTGGCATTTTACTATATGGCCCTCCTGGCTGTGGTAAAACTTTTATTGCTAAAGCTACAGCGGGTGAAATAGATGCAAAGTTTATTAATATTGGTTTGCACGATATACTCGACATGTGGGTGGGCAATAGCGAAAAAAACCTGCATGAAATATTTGAACTGGCAAGACGGAATGCACCCTGTGTTTTATTTTTTGATGAAGTAGATGCGATGGGCGCCAGCCGGAGCGATTTAAAACAATCGGCTATGCGGCATGTCATCAACCAGTTTCTTGCTGAACTGGATGGAGTTGAATCCGATAACGAAGGTGTACTCGTTTTAGCAGCAACCAATGCACCGTGGAGTGTGGATCCTGCATTCCGCAGGCCCGGGCGTTTTGATCGTATCATTTTTGTAGAACCTCCAGATGAAGCGGCGAGAGAAGAAATATTTACGGATATGCTGGAAGGTAAGCCGGTTGCTGATATTGATACAAAAAAAATAGCCGCTGCAGCCAAAGATTATTCAGGCGCCGACATCAAAGCGGCAATTGACATAGCAACGGAAGATAAACTGCGTGAGTCGATGAGTAAGGGAAGCATACAACCAATTACTACCAAAGATTTATTAAAAGCGGTGAAGCAACACCGGCCTACCACGCTCGAATGGTTTTCCTCTGCAAAAAACTATGCGCTGTATGCAAATGAATCAGGACTGTATGATGATATCTTAAAGTACCTGAAAATAAAAAAATAATTTTCTGCGACAATTGCAAAGATTGGTATGACAAATCAAGGTGATCAGTTTCTCGAGCGGGCCAGCTTATTACTCGAACAGGGAAGGGGAAAAGATGCGGAAAATTATATCAGGCAGGCGCTAAGCACCGATCCTGAAAATGACTATGCATTGGCATTATTGTGCCGGTCTTTATATGCACAAAAGCGGTATAAGGAGGGCATCGAAGCAATATTACAGGCAATAGGTTTTGAGCCGGAAGAATCATTTTATTTCTACCTGCTGGCCTTTGGTTATTATCAGACAGATAAGGCATTCGAAGCATTATCCAATCTTGACAAAGCAATTGAAATATTTCCATACAATGCTGAATATTTCGGTCTCATGTCTTTTATTCTGGTAGATGAAAAAAGATATGATGAAGCATTGGCTAAAGCGAATGAAGGGTTGGCTATAGATGCGGAAAGCAGTACCTGCCTGAATGCAAGGGCCAGGGCGCTAAACAGGCTGAAACGTACTGATGAAGCAGAAGAAACAATCGCGGATTCATTATCCAAAGAACCTGACAGTGAAATAACGCATGCAACTATTGGTTGGAACTATCTCGAAAGAGGCCTGCATAAAAAAGCCAACCATCACTTCCGTGAAGCATTGCGCCTTAGTCCCGATTATAGTTCAGCAAGAATAGGATTGAAAGAATCATTAAAATCCATTTTTCTGCCATATAAATGGATCATGCTTTTCAATTTGTGGCTATCAGAAAAGGGCAAGAGTTTTCAATGGATTTTCATCATCGGCATGTTGGTAGTGACGCGTATATTACGCAGCATCGCGACTAATAATGAATCTTCAAGGATTATCATTTTTCCTATCATTGCCCTGTATTTTGTTTTCATCGCCTTTTCATGGATTGCAAACCCTTTAGCGAATTTTTTTCTTTTATTTCATAAAGATGGCAGGTATTCGCTTACCAAAAGCGAAAAGATAATTGGCATTGCCGTTGTTTCCTGCATTGTTACAGGGTTATCATTGGTAGCCCTTGCATATGTGAATGGAGCAGATAAGTCAGAAAATATTCTTTTCGCAGGCATCGCTCTTGCAACTATTGCAGTACCGCTCGGGCAAATGAACCTACCAGTTGATTTGAAAAGCAAATCAGCAAAAGTGTGGTACCCATTTTCTCTTTTAGTAACAGGGCTACTCAGTGCATTACTTTTAATTATAAACATTGAAGCCGGATGGTATGTATTAATCATCTATGCCATAGCATTGTTTATATTTCAATGGGTAGCTAACGCGTGGGCTATAGGACGATAAATTTTTATAACAATGAAACCATCAAAATTCCTGTCTGCAGAATGGAGAAAGTTAGTGATGGCGAATTACATTATCGATCCTTCTTTACTGGCAACATACGTTCCACAAAAAACAGAATTGGATTTTCATAACAGCAATTGCTATGTGAGCCTTGTTGGTTTTATGTTCCGTGAAGTAAGGGTAAGAGGCTTGCGCATTCCATTTCATGTTCATTTTCCTGAAGTAAACCTGCGATTTTATGTGCGATATAAAGAAAATGGTGAATGGAAAAGAGGTGTTGTTTTTATAAAGGAAATAGTACCGAAGCCCGCCATTTCATTTGTCGCGAATACTTTTTTCGGCGAACGCTATATTACCTTGCCGATGAAACATGAATGGCTGATAAAAGAAAATGAATTGCAAGTAAAATATGAATGGAAATATAAAAACTGGTATTCTGTCTCCGTAACTGCTGATAAAAATAAACAGCCGGTGCAAGCGGGTAGTGATGAAGAATTCATCACACAGCATTTTTGGGGTTATACATCTATGAATGGAAACCGCACCGGTGAATACCATGTCAGCCACCCGGCATGGGAAGTGTATCCTGTACATTCGTTCAGCATACAATGTGATTTTGCCAGCTTATACGGAGAAACATTTAAACAGCTTACACATCAAACACCCTATTCTGTTTTTCTCGCCGAAGGTTCGGAGGTTGAAGTCTTTAATAAAAGAATAATTTAAAAAAGCAGTCACTTCATTTTTTTCAGAATTTTCCTGGCACGCGAATGAAAAGCGGCCGTTTCATAATCCCAACGTTCTTCTATAACTACTTTCAGTTCATTTTTTATTTCGGGATATAAATGGGAGAGACGTTCCAGTACGGTTAATGAAAATGCTTTCACGGCTACAGGTTCATCCGGCGATACGATATAACTGAAACAGGCGTCCATAATTTCTCCGTGATATTTTTCAGGAATCTCAATTTCCTGTAGCAACCGTACGGTATTCCGTTTTACCGCATCATGAATACCCGGCTTTTTCAGGTTCTTGACCAGTTTTGCAAAATGCTTTTTTACCAATTGCGGATGATTGATGGCAGCG